>NZ_JBSSFD010000007.1:0-163506 GCF_054062295.1 Lysinibacillus sp. TE18511 | reverse complement strand
AGTGAAAAACCAGTGGATCCAAGTGAAAAACCAGTGGATCCAAGTGAAAAACCAGTGGATCCAAGTGAAAAACCAGTGGATCCAAGTGAAAAACCGGTAGAGCCGGGTGAAAAGCCAGTGGACCCAAGTGAAAAACCAGTGGACCCAAGTGAAAAACCAGTGGACCCAAGTGAAAAACCAGTGGACCCAAGTGAAAAACCAGTGGACCCAAGTGAAAAACCAGTAGTTCCAAGTGAAAAACCGGTGAATCCAAGTGAAAAACCAGTGGATCCAAGTGAAAAACCAGTGGATCCAAGTGAAAAACCAGTGGACCCAAGTGAAAAACCAGTGGACCCAAGTGAAAAACCAGTGGATCCAAGTGAAAAACCAGTGGACCCAAGTGAAAAACCAGTGGATCCAAGTGAAAAACCAGTGGATCCAAGTGAAAAACCGGTGGACCCAAGTGAAAAACCGGTGGACCCAAGTGAAAAACCAGTGGATCCAAGTGAAAAACCGGTAGAGCCGGGTGAAAAGCCAGTGGACCCAAGTGAAAAACCGGTAGAGCCGAGTGAAAAACCAGTAGTTCCAAGTGAAAAACCAGTGGAGCCGAGTGAAAAACCAGTAGCTCCAAGTGAAAAACCAGTGGATCCGAGTGAAAAACCAGTAGCTCCAAGTGAAAAACCAGTGGAACCGAGTGAAAAACCAGTAGTTCCAAGTGAAAAACCAGTAGTTCCAAGTGAAAAACCGGTAGTTCCAAGTGAAAAACCAGTGGAACCGAGTGAAAAACCAGTAGTTCCAAGTGAAAAACCAGTAGTTCCAAGTGAAAAACCGGTAGTTCCAAGTGAAAAACCAGTAGTTCCAAGTGAAAAACCAGTGGAACCGAGTGAAAAACCAGTAGTTCCAAGTGAAAAACCAGTGGCTCCAAGTGAAAAACCGGTAGTTCCAAGTGAAAAACCAGTGGCTCCAAGTGAAAAAGTGGTAGAGCCAAGTGAAAAACCAATGGCTCCAAGTGAAAAACCGGTAGAGCCGAGTGAAAAACCAGTGGAACAAAGTGAAAAAACGAAAGACTCTGAAGATGCAGGTAAGGTAGAAGAGGAACAAAAAATTCCAGAGAAACCAGAACAATCGGTGGAACAGAGTGAAAAACCGAAAGACTCAGGAAATGCGTCTAAGGAAGTAGAAAAGCCATCAGTAGAAAAGCATGTCAACAATGCTGTTCAAAATCAAAAAGTTGACCAAGAGGAGCAACAAACTCCAAATAAAGCTGAACGCTTACCTCAAACAGGGGAAAGTAACACAACTTTATATCAAGTACTTGGTTTAATCTTAGTAGCTTTAGCATGCTTGTTATTACGACGTAGCAGAAAAGAAATTTAAAATATAAACCCCCTGTTTTGAACGAACAGGGGGTTTGTTATGTGGAAAAAGTTCTTATTTGTGAATACTGTTTCGGGGCCAGTTTAATATGAACGGACACTAGTGAGCAGATTTAGGGCAGCGATCATCAGAGCAACCCGATTTAAATGATGTGAGGAATCGAACGATAATCCTTCAATTGTTTCCATAAATTTCTGAATTTTGAGTTAGGTAATTTAAGTAAATACTATTGGGAATACAATAAAAAAGTAGCAGAAGAGGCGTATTGATTAGCTTTTCTTTGAAAAAGTAATATAGTAGTAAAACAATTTTTACGAATATTACAAGTGAAAGGATTTAAGCTTACACGATTGTAATGTAATTGAAAGCCAATACGATAGAGTGTAATACATTATTTTGCGAGAATGTGTATAGAAGCAAGAACAAGAAGCGGAGGAATACACAATGAATGAAAAATTAGAAGGCGTATATGAGGAATATAATCGTTATATATATCATTTATGTTTAAAACTTACTCGCAATAATATTGAAGCTGAAGATTTAATGCAAGAAGTATGGGTAAAAGTTGTGCGCTATGAGGATAGCGTTGCCGAGGTGGAGCATATTAAAGCTTGGCTTACAACAATTACAATGAATACATTTAGAGATCGCTATCGTAAAAAAGTACGACGTAGTAAATACATGATGAACCAACCTGAAACATTAGACGTACCGATTTTAGATTTGGTTCCCAATAATGATATTTCGACTGAAGAAAAAATTGAAAAAGATGTTGTTACTAAATTAGTACAGGATAAAATGGAGCAATTAGATGGGATCTATCGTAAAACATTATGGTATTTTTACATAGACCAATACTCACTTGCTGAAATCTCATCTATTATGAAAGTTTCAATTGGTACTGTGAAATCTCGTTTATTCCGTGCTAAAGCTCGTTTGAAAGAAATGCTTATGGCTGATGTTTCAATCGTAGAGTCTGTGCTACCAGCATGATAACATGTATTGGTCGCACTAAACTAATTACTTAGACGGAAGTATACGTTCGACCAATCCGATAAAAGATGCATTGCAAAATTATATTGCGATGCATCTTTTTTTGAATTGTATTACCGGTAAAACGGGGAACATCGCCGGTGAAAGTGCCAGAAACGCCGGTAACCCGGAGAACATCGCCGGTAAAAGTGCCAGAAACGCCGGTAACCCGGAGAACATCGCCGGTGAAAGTGCCAGAAACGCTGATAAACCACCGAACATCGCTGATAAAAGTGCCAAAATCGCTGATAAACTACCGAACATCGCTGATAAAAGTGCCAAAATCGCTGATAAACTACCGAACATCGCTGATAAAAGTGTCAAAATCGCTGATAAACCATCGAACATCGACGGTGGAACCTCAAACTTTCACTCACTTAAATGCAGGGCTAAATGAATCTCTAAATAATGTGCTGGATTGTGTAAATCACGATTTAACAATTGTTTAATTTTCTCAAGTCGGTGGTATAGCGTATTTTGATGAATGTGTAAGGTAGAAGCTGTTTTTGAAATAGAACGATTTTGATGAATATAACAACGAAGTGTTTTAAGTAAAGTTTCATCCTTTTGCTTGTATAACGGAGCTAATATATCATGAACGAATTGTCCAAGCTCTTCTTCGCTTTGCTTGTTGAACAATCGATTAATACCTAGCTCTTCATAACAAATAATGGTTACCTCATCTTCTTTGTTTGCTTGGCGCGTAGCTTGTTGAAGTGCTTGCTGACTTTCTTCGGCGCTCTGAGCAACATTTAATAAATGATCCTGTATAGCTCCTATGCCTATTGCCACCTGTTGATGATAAAACTGAACCCAACTAATAATAGCCTGCGTTAATTGTTGTTTTATTTTGTGACGAAATGCTGTATCTCCTTGTAATACCCAAACGATCGTTTCGCGTAGTGTAAATATAAAATGCTGCCCTTTAAAATATTGCTGTACATGTTGAATAAATTGCATACTATTTTTATGAGAAAATTGTTTCAGCCTAAATTTTACGACGAATGTTGGTTTCTTAATATCGAGTCCTAATTCATCATAACGAGAATCAACTAGAGGGGCGCGTCCAGAGATAAGCTGTTGAAAAAGCTCAAAACGTTCTTTAAAATTCGTTTGTCCTGTCGCTTGTATTTGTAGTGATTTTAAAGTTAAGCTCATCGCTGCGTTTTCGATAATCATACGTTGTTGGCTCGTCAATTTCTCCAACTGCTGAATAATTAAGTAACCGAAAATTTCTCTTTCATTTCGGATTGGGAAAATATAGCCTATATCTATTAATTGTTCCTCTTGAATTGTTGCTAGCTTGTTCATTGTTTCTAACTGTAAAAATGTTTTACGATCGGCTAAATTTACAAATTGTATGTCTAATTGTAATAATTCCTTCGTCGTTTGAATGATTTTCATTTCTTGTACATTTTGCAAAGATAGTTTAATAAAGATTTGGTGAATTTCATGTTGCTTTATAAAATAAGCATTTAACCGTTCTATTTCTTCATATGCCTCCGCATTTCTTATAGCAACTGCCGCCTGCGATGCGAAGCTTTCTAGAAGTCTTAGATCACTTTGTTGAAAAGCACGTTTATTTGTATATTGATGGACAATCATCACACCGAGTTTTCTTTCGTTAAAGGTAATAGGAACAGCCATCGATGTATTACTCTCGAATCTTCCTAAATGTATGGCTTCCATTAATGCGTCTAGATTGAATTTTGTAACATTGCTCATAATCTCTAAAGTTTCTTGATAGTTATAAATGGCTGATACGCCTGTTTGGAATGTATAACCTGCCATTCCCTCGCCTAATTGGGGAGCATAATCAAAGATGCGCTCTGTCACACCCGCACTAGCTACTGTATATAAACGCTCCATTTCAGGGTTGAATAACATTAAAAATCCACGGTCAATTACTGGAATAGCTAGAATGGCAAAATCCATGATGGTCTGCAACAGCGTTTTTATTTTCAAAGTTGAATTCATTACTCCTATAAGCTGCATAATGGCTAATTTCTGCTCACGCTGCTGTATGAGGAATTTTTGATAAAAGGTCTTTTCTAGCTGCCAAACTAAAAATTGCTCATCATAACCAGTAAAGTCCCCAAAGATGATACCTTGTACAATGTACTCATTTGGCTCTGGTATGTATATCGTTGCACTAAAGCGTTGCTGTTGTTTATCCCAATGTACTCCTTTTAGATCGGGGTTAATATCACAAGGTCGACCATAAAATAAAGACCATTCCTTTGTTGCGCTATAAATATAAAAACTACAATTTTCATCGTTCAATACAATTTCTTCATGTTCCCCTAGAGACATCGTTATTTCGACTCCTTTCACTAAATTTCGGAATATATTCTAATGATCTTTTATAAACATTGTAAGATATTCTAATGATATCGTCCTTTATTTATCTTAATATTTAAATAATTTAATGAAAGGAGTGGAGTTATGAATGTCGAACTAAAAAACCGCAGTAATTTAATTTTAGGCGTTTTATTCTTTGGATGGATGGTTTCATATATTGACAGAACTGCTATCAGCTTAGCTTTAATTAATATTGGTAATGACCTATCCTTAACAGCCACTGAACTAGGATTTGTTTTAAGTGCGTTCTTCTTTGGATATGCTGTGATGCAAATTCCTGGTGGATGGCTAACGGATAAGTACGGAGCGATTAAATTATTAATTGGTGCCGTTATTTTTTGGTCAGTTTTCACTGCATTTACGGGATTGGCTTGGTCACTCACTTCACTACTCTTAATTCGGTTTTTATTTGGTATTGGAGAAGGCGGATATCCTGCTGCAAGTACAAAAGCAATCTCTATATATTTTCAGAAAGAACAACGTACAAAGGCTCAAGCGACAATGATGTCATCCAATATGATAGGTAGTGCTATCGCTCCTATTATTTGTGCTCCTCTATTATTGGTAATGGATTGGCGCAATGTATTTTTCTTAATTTCTGGTTTAGGACTTCTTTTTGTAATCGCTCTTTTGTGGAGTACGAAAAATGCACAAACATCTATATCAGAGGAGCGAAAGGAGAGCGAAGAGAAGGGCTCTTTTAGCAAAATATTAAAAAATACTTATTTAATGCGTGTACTTCTTATTTTCTTCTTTATTAATATAGCAAACTGGGGATTGAGCTCATGGATGCCAACATATTTAATGAAAGTGCATGGTCTTGATTTAAAAAATGTCGGATTCATCGCCGCTATACCAGCCATTTTCGCAGCTATTGGAATGATTATAAGTGGGCGTATCATCTCAAAGATAGGAGGGCGCTCGAAATATGGCGTGATTTTCGGAGCGGTTGTACTAGCTGCTTGTTTGTATCTCATGTCTACAGCCGCTTCTGCAGCACTAGCTATTACGTATCAATCAATCGCCTTTATATTCGTATCTTTTATGTCCTCGTTTATATTTACAACACCACACCGTGTTGTCAATCAACAAAATGTTGGGACAGCTTTTGGCGTAGTAAATTTTGGTGGTCAAGCAGCCGGGATAATTTCGCCAACAATTATGGGTTATTTAATTAATGTATCAGGTGGTTCTTTTAAAACATCATTTATATTTTTAGCCATTATGTGTGTAATCGCTGCTGTAATTGCTGTTACTCTACCAGTTAATCATCAGCAACAGACAAATATAAAATCTGTGGAGGGATACTAATTATGAAGAAGCAATTATTTGATTGGATGCAACTACATGAAGAAACATTCAGTCATATGGCGAAGCAAATTTGGGACAATCCTCAACTAGGCTATGAAGAAACATTTGCATCTGCACTGCAACAAGATTTTTTGAAAAAAGAAGGGTTTGATATTGTTACGCCGATTGGTGATGTACAAACTGCCTTTTATGCACAGTGGGGATCTGGCAGTCCAATTATTGGATTTTTAGGAGAGTTTGATGCGCTTCCAGGATTATCGCAGCAAGTCAGTTCATTATATTCGCCTGTGGAGGAAGCCGCACCAGGGCATGGCTGTGGTCACAATTTATTAGGAACGGCTGGAGTAGAAGCTGTAGTTGCCTTAAAAGAAGTGATGAAGCTTAACAATTTACAAGGAACGATTCGCTATTATGGATGCCCAGCAGAGGAATTATTATCTGGAAAATCGTATATGGCACGGGCAGGTGTTTTTGATGATTTAGATGTAGTCTATACGTGGCATCCATTCACGTTTAACATGACAGCGAACTTCTCTATGCAAGCACTCACTGCCATTGAATTTTATTTTTCAGGTCGGACAGCACATGCTGCTGGTGCGCCACATCTAGGGAGAAGCGCACTTGATGCTGTTGAATTGACGAATGTCGGAGCCAATTATTTACGGGAGCACGTGCCAGACGGTTCACGTATTCATTATCAAATTACAAATGGAGGCTTAGCACCGAATATTGTTCCAGATAAAGCAAGCGTCTATTATTTCCTACGCGGAGCAAACCGTGATGCTGTCAAAGATTTAGAACGCAGACTGATTAAAGTGGCAAAAGGGGCAGCGATGATGACAGAAACAGAAGTGCATTGGGGGATTAAGGCAGGGTGTTATGATACTTTACCGAATCTCACATTAAATGAGCAAATGTTGGCACAGTGGAATGAACTACCGCCATTATCTTTTACAGAGGATGAGCTTGCTTTTGCAAAGTCGTTACAGGCTTCATTAGATCCTTCTGTTCTTGCAGGTGCTGCCCAACAATCTTTTGTACCAAATGAAATAAGTAAGGAGGTATTGGTGGAGCAGGTATTTCATATGCCACAAACTTTTCGCCAATCCATGCAAGGTTCTAGCGATTTAGGGGACGTTTCGTGGATTGCGCCCCTTGGTCAGGTATTTACAACTTGTGCTCCATATGGGGTCCAAGTGCATACTTGGCAAGCGACTGCTGCTTTTGGATCTTCACTTGGCATGAAGGGGATGCATTATGCTGCAAAAGCAATGGCAGGAGCTGCGTTTGATTCCTTACTAAATCCTGCTGTTATTCAAAAAGCGAAAGAAGAATTTATGAATTTAAGAGCTGGGAAACAGTATGAATGTGGTATTCCGGAATAAGTAAAAGCACCAAATCTGGTTTAAAACTAAGCGTCTAGAAATAGTTGGGGTGGAGGGCAGTCACCCATAATTTGGCCAAATGAAAAACACCTTTAAAAGTTAGATGTATGTCTAACTTTTAAAGGTGTGAAAATCGGACTGTTACTCTTACCGAGTAGATTCACTGTTAAGTAATTTTGCAAAAATTTCACGTAATGTTTGTATTTCCTCAGCTGAGAGCATACCAAACATATTGTTGAGAATTTCGCTAACTTGTTGACGAGATTTTTCTAAAATGTCTTTGCCATCAGGTGTAATGATCAATTGAAATGCTCTTCGATCTGTGGCATGTTGTGTTTTTTCAATAAAGCCAGCATTAATGAGCTTACTTGTTAAAACAGTGACACCACCTGTTGTTACCTTTAACCGATCAGCTATGGCAGAAGGGCGCTTTGGTCCCTCCTGCGATAAGTAGTCTAAAATTAAAATATGGGATTTTGAAAAGCCGAGTACATTTTGATTATTCCACTCGTTTGCCCACTTACGCTCAATAGAGGAAACTACTTCAAACAACGAGGTAAGGGTTATTTGTTTTTCTTGATCCATATAAGGTCATCTCCAAAACTGTTTTAACTTTCTTGTGCCAATCTTGTCATAGCATTTAATTCAAAAGCACGAACTTTACGTGGAATAAAACGACGAATGTCCATCTCATTGTACCCAACTTGGATACGTTTTTCATCAATTAAGATAGGGCTACGTAGCATTCGTGGATGAGCTTGGATTATTGCAAACAACTCTTGAATAGAGAGCTGATCAATATCAACATTTAAATTTTTAAAATCATTTGAGTTTGTCGCAATAATTTCATCTGTTCCATCTTCTGTCATGCTTAATATTTCTTTAAATTCTGCAAGTGTAAGTGGGTGTGAAGTAATACGTTTTTCTTTATATTCGATGTTGTGATCTTTTAACCATTTTAATGCTTTTCTGGATGAAGAACAGCTCGCTTGTGAATAAATAATAACTGTCATTCTTCATTCCCCGCTTTCTTTTTTAGGATTATATTTTATAGATATCTTATTAGTAAGTTAAGTAGGTTATACATATATCTTACTAGTAAGTTATATATAAATCAATAGCTATTTGAAAAAAAATCAAATAGAAATAATATATTTTTCTATACTAAAATATACGTTCAAAAGAGCAAAAAGTTTCGTAAATTCAGCTTACAATGATGTAAGTTTATTCAATATTAATAATAGATGCTTAAAGAATTTGAGAGTTGTCCTAAAATAGGGAGAAATAGTTTGATTTAACAGCGGTAGATATAGTTGTTAATCCACTGATTATTATTATGATTAAATGTTGGGTTTTATGCATAGATAAAAAATTTTTTATTTGAGGCTAAGGAGAGAAGTGGTTTTCAAAAGCTCGGGTAGGTTGGAGAACTGCTCAGGTCCCACGATCCCCACACTCAATTCCCAGCTACTAAAAAGAGGGCAGCACCGAGTGATCCAAGAATCACATCGGTAACTGCCCACCATTAATAATATTCCTAGCTTTGTTGCCCTGAAGTAAACCAGTCTTGGACATTCCAGACCTTTGTTGCTAAACCTTCATAGAAATCAGGTTCATGGCTTACTAACACGATTGTGCCTTTAAATTCTTTCATGGCACGCTTTAGCTCATCTTTTGCATCGACATCTAAGTGATTTGTCGGTTCGTCAAATATGAGCCAGTTTGCCTCTTCCATCATTAACTTACATAAACGAACCTTTGCTTGCTCACCACCAGATAAAGAATTAAGTGGGCGAGTAATATGCTCCGTTTTTAGTCCCGCACGTGCTAATGCTGCACGTACTTGTGCTTGCTCCATAGAAGGAAAGGCATTCCATACATCATCGATTGGTGTAATTTTGTCTGCCTTTACTTCTTGTTCGAAGTAAGATGGGTAAAGATAGTCCCCACGAATAACTTTCCCATCCAGTGGGTTTATTTTGCCTAGCATCGTTTTTAATAATGTTGATTTACCGACACCATTCATACCAACTAGAGCAATTTTTTCCCCGCGTTCAATCTCAAAGGTAAGTGGGGGAAGTAACGGCTTGTCCTTATCATATCCAATGACTAAGTTTTCAGCCTCTACTACATAACGGCTTGAAGAACGTGCCTCTTTAAAGCCAAATTCAGGTTTTACAGCTGTTTCAGGACGATCGATACGCTCTAAACGGTCAAGCTGCTTGGCGCGAGATTTTGCACGACCAGTAGTAGAGTAGCGAGCTTTATTTTTCGCGATAAAATCCTCTTGTTTTTTTATGAATTCCTGTTGTTTTTCATAGGCATCAATATGCTGACGTTTATTGATTTCAGCAAGCTCTAAAAACTTTTCATATGTTGCTGTATAGCGAGTTAATTTTGAAAACTCTAGTTGGAAAATAACGTCCACCGTTTCATTCATAAACTCCGTATCATGCGAAATTAATAAGAAAGCATGTGGATAGTTCTTTAAATAGTTTTTCAACCATGTAATATGCTCTTCATCCAGATAGTTCGTTGGCTCATCCAGTAATAGTACTTTTGGTTTTTCAAGTAATAGCTTTGCTAGTAAAACTTTTGTACGTTGACCACCGGAAAGAGCAGCGACATCACGTTCCAAGCCGATTGCATCAAGACCAAGACCTCGTGCAACCTCTTCAATTTTCATATCAAGAGAATAGAAATCCCCAGCATCCAGAGCATCTTGCACCTCAGCCATTTGATCTAGTAAAACTTCTAATTCTTCAGGTGTTGCTTCAGCCATTTTGCCTGTAATTTCATTGAGCTCTTCTTCTTTTTTATATAAAGGAAGAAATGCGTCACGTAATGCATCTCGCATCGTTCGGCCAGCTGTTAATACAGTATGCTGATCTAAATAGCCGTAATGTGTTCCTGGAAGCCATTCAACCTTTCCAGCATCGTGGATTGCTTGGCCTGTAATAATGCTCATTAATGTGGACTTACCAACACCGTTTGCACCTACAAGACCAATATGATCACCTTCAACTAAACGAAAGGATACATCTTTAAAAAGTGTGCGGTCTCCGAATGAATGACCTAAATTTTCAACTGTTAATACTGCCATATATGTTCCTCCAAATTCAATCCATACATTTATGTGAAATAGTAGCCGTCTTCCTAAAGAGACAACTGTTTGTGAAGTGTTTTAATTTCGCTAAGCTTTTTCATTATTATAGTTCTGCTAATTGTTTATTTAACTCCGCTAGCGTTGCTTCCATATTTGCCAGGCGTTGCTCTGCTTTTGCTACTTGATCATTATGACCTGTAGATTCAAGCTTCTCAATGTCGCCTTGTAAATTCATATAATCCATTTTTAGCTCTCTAATTTGATATTCAATATCACTTTTTGATGGCACGGTGATTGCTCCTTTTTGTGTATATTTTGTATAACGAATGCGTATATCAATTATGCCTCGGCATAATTACGTCCAGAATCGGCTTTGTGTTTACACAAAGAACTCCTTTTCGATTCCGTGACATCCGCCGGAGGCTTTGCCTTCTTTTAGCAGATGTCCAAACACCTGCTGAAAGAAGGTAAAAGCGATGGAGGTTTTTTTCCCCCACCGCTTATTAGTTAATATCAATCGGGTACTTATGTTGCTTGAATTCACTTCTTATAATGAAAGATAAGTGAAAGTGAAAAATTCTTCTATATTGTATCATATCCACCTTCAAAGAATCACTAAGTAGAAGCGATATTGTGTCGATCGTAAGCGAAATCTAAAAGCAATGACTGTAGTGCTTCATTGTTGCTTACTAAATTGAGCTGTCGTTGTTTTTTTACAGCTCGTTCGCTTCGGGCCTCATGTAATAAAAATTCCATGACAGCGTTTTGAATTTGTGATTGCTTCATTTTGCGACCTAATCCAAGGTGAATAAAGCCGTTCTGTTCACGAGGGAAGGCATGTAATAGCTCTGCCTCAGTTTGTGCAAGAGTAATACAAGGTACACCGTAAGAGGCAATTTTATAAGGTGTATAGTTAGCATTACAAATAATAACATCTGCTTTTGGTAATAGTTTTAGGAGTGCGTTTTTATCACGAAGAATGGCAGTGTTACGACGACTAAGCACCATCATTTGCAAATCATCTGTTGCATGTCGATAGCTATCATCAATCATAACTGTAATTTGTAGTGGGATTTGTAGCTGCGTTAAGTGTCGAAGAGTACGGTAGGTTAAGTTATGCTCGTCCCCATCTTCAAAGGCAACAACAATATGAGGTGGGTTTTCAGGTATCTTACTGTCTGGTCTATCATCAAAATTTTGAAAAGCTTGTGGTAATGCGAAGTTGAAACTACCACCAATATAATGAGATGGTAAATAATCTTTAACTTCTTGATAGAGTGCTAGCAAAACACAGTCACAGGCTTGACCACCCTCACCAAAGTCATCAAAATGAATGATTGTTTTGCAGAATGGTCGTAAATTTTGTACTTGCCAACTTTCAGAGTTACGGCCATCTCTTACAATTAAATCAGGTTGAATACTTCTCATATGCTTCGGTAGCTCATCGAAATGTTCAAATAAGATTGGGGCGAGATTTTCATTCATTAAAATTTGAATCTCATCATTTGAAGGGGTTTTTACAAATATGAAAACTTGTTCATTAGCAAGTAGCTTTGCCAGCGTTGCAACCCGTTCAAAAGGATACAGCCCTTTATCAATACAGCTTTCAATAATGAAAACAATCTTTTTTTTCGGTTCCATTTGAGTTTCGTTTTGCAAATGTATCCCATCCTTTCATCTGTCTATTTAAACTATGGTGAAAAATGGTCAAGTATGTGTAAAAAATTAGGATTAGATAAATTGTGACATATTGTATACCAGATTCGTTAAACTGTATTGCTTTTAAATAGTTTTTCAAAACTCCTAAAATTAAAAGAGTAAGAGTTCCTTCATTGTCCGATAAATAAAGTAGAGCTATCGGGAATATACATACGATTGTTTTAGTTCATTACCAAAAATAAAATGTTACGTTCTTCCAGTAATGCGACTTCTGGAGCGAACAGAGTACAGAAAGGGGTACAACCAATGGGAATGCGCGCAGCGATTGTTGTAGGGGCTACTGGATTAACAGGTACCTCTCTTGTCAAACAATTATGTGAGAATGATGAATATGTTTCGGTTACAGTAATTGCACGAAGAGAACCAGCATTTACGCATCCAAAGCTAGAAGTAAAAATTTGTAATTTTGATACTTTAGAAGAAAAAGATATCGAATTGGCGCATGAGCTCTATTGTTGTTTAGGAACAACAATTAAAAAAGCTGGATCGCGTGAGGAATTTGAGAAAGTTGATTTTGAATATCCGCTAACGATAGCTTCGTTAGCAAAAAAACGAGGAATTCCACATATGCTTGTCATCACAGCGATGGGGGCGAATGAAAATTCTCCATTTTACTATAATCGAGTAAAAGGAAAGCTAGAGCATGATTTATTGGAGCTAGGTTTACAGAGACTTTCTATTATTCGCCCATCGTTATTAGTTGGGGAGAGAGAGGAATTTCGCTTAGGTGAAAAAGCAGGAGAGCAAGTTTTAAAGTTTGTAAAGCCGCTATTAGTGGGGCCACTAAAACGCTCGAGGTCTATAGAAGCCTCCCAGGTTGCAAAGGCGATGATCGTAATTGCTCTGCAGAACGGTACTAAACAGCCTGTTACTGTTTATCAATCTCAGGAATTGGCTAAGTTAGATTTTCCTGAAACGCAGGATGAGGATGTTTCGAAGGAGAAATTATTTAATTGGGATAAGCACAAATTACCAGGCTCTAACGATGAAGGAGATAAAGTAAATCGAGAAGTCGTTATAAATCGAGATAAATATAAGATAGAAGAAACTGTTGTAGATAAAGAAGTAAATTTTCATCATCGTGAGGATAAATAAAGATCCATCACCATAACGTGGGGTCGATTTCCGTTCCGACTTCTTGTGTAGACTACGTTCCGACTAAAGACTGAATTTACATGTTTAACTACTGCATTTCTTTCCGTGCCTCTTTTCATTTGTTACAATATTCTTGTAGAAGATGAAAGTGGAGGCAAAGTGAAAATGAAAATTTTACTCGTTGATGGCACAATGTTTGGTCGTAAAACTGGTGCTATTTTAGAGCAAGTGGAGCAATACATTAAAGAATTAGATGCAAGTTTCGAGTTAGAAATTATGCATTTTAGTCAATATAAGCATCAAATTGTAGACGGTTCACCGTTAAATGATGACATGAAGGAAATGATTCAAAAGTTCGAGGAAGCGGATGCGTATATTATCGCTACACCGATTTTCCAAGCATCGATTCCGGGTGTTTTAAAAAATGCATTTGACTTCTTGCATCCGAAAACAATGCGCTATAAGCCAGTATCTATCGTTGCCAATGGTGGCACATACCAGCACCATTTAGTAGTAGAAAATCAACTGAAACCAATTTTAGACTACTTCCGTGCACTTGTAACGCCGAACTATGTATATACACACACATCTCACTTCGATGCAGATAATAATATTGTCGACGAAGATGTTCATGATCGTTTACGTGAATTGGCTCGTGTTTTTGTGCAGTACTGTGAAATGAGCAAAACATTGCCAAAAGAACCGATTGATCAACATTAAGAAAATTTTATCCCTTGGACAGTGGAAGGAAATCACTGGGCAGGGGATTTTTCTTTTAACTTCTTCCAGCCGATTCCTGACGCAATTATGCCGAGGCATAATTGATGTATCCTTTTACGATGTGATAAAATTGAACTTTAGTGATTCGGAAGGGAGGGCTGCTCATGCAGGACATAGCTTTACTAGAAAAACAACGCTGTAATCTCATTTTGACAAATAAAGCGAAGGAAGCGGTAGAGGAATGCTCAGCAAATGAGCATGCCTTTTTTGCGTTACAAAAAACTTTCACTGTTTACATCGAAAAACGTAAGGCAAAAACACTTGGTGAAACGTTTTTATCGATTTATTTTAATGCGGAGCAGAATGAAAAGTTAACGGATGTCATGGCTGAGAAAACAGCCATTATGGATTGTGTGCTAAAGGTTGAAGGATTGCTAGCTACAAATCTTCGGTTTGTACATATGCGAGGCCCGATTAATACAAACCGACGCCTACCAGCAGCATTACAATTTGTCACAAGACCTAATAATGGAGCAGGGATTCCGCTTAATCTTCATACAAAAATAAGAGAGTTACCAATAGCCGAGGAGCGCACAGAATATGTAAAAAAGCGTATCGGGAGCTGGGAAGGCTATTTAAAAATTCAAGAACGTGATGCGACCGTTGATGATATTCATACCGAATTTAAGCAAAGCTATTTTAATGAAGATTTTACGCGGCTTACCATTGTCTGCCCTTATATAAAGTCAAAGGAATGGAAGAAGCTTGAAGGGTTAAGTGTGAACATTCAAGGGGTACGTGGTGAAATTGGACAAGTATTAAAGGCTAATGCAGGGAAGCAGACAGTAGAAATTGACTTGAAGCCTTTTGTGCAGGATTTAGCACGTAAAGATCAACTTAACCTTCGTTCTAAGCAAGCAAGTTTTAGTAATTTTGCGACATTGAGTCAAATTAGACGATTACGTAATGGTTTTACAAAGCTAGAAAAAGGTGAGGCCGTTAACCCTAATTTAGAGACAATACTATTTGAAAAACGCCCAACTGTTCGCACAGCAAAGCTACGAGACGATATTGATTTTCACAATAATTTAAACGAATATCAACGACGGGCCGTTTTAGGGGCATTGTCTGTTGAAGATTTGTATGTGATTCAGGGACCTCCCGGCACAGGGAAGACCACCGTTATTTCTGAAATTTGTCAGCAAAATGTCAAGGCTGGTTTAAAAACACTTGTAGCTTCTCAATCAAATCTAGCCGTGGATAATGCATTGGGCCGACTTCTTTCCAATCAAGAAATTCGAATTTTACGCTATGGTAGAACGGAAAGTATTGAAGAAGAGGGTAAAAAATTTATTGAAGAAAATGTTGCGCTTCATTGGCGTGAGCAAACTCTTGCAGCGATTGAAGAGGAAATCACAGCATTTACTGAACGTGAGCAGGAACTGAAATCTAGTTTAATCAAAGCTAAGGAAGAGCAAGAAAAGCTTAAGGAATGGCTTGAGGAACTAACAAAAGAAATAGCTGCAAAAGAACAGGCTGCAATAGACGAGCCTATTTTACAGCAGGAAATCCAAGCGTTAAAAAAAGAATTGAAGGCTGCAAAAGCTGAACAGCAGGAGTGCGAGGCGCAAAAAGAGCATTACGAAAAACAGCTGGCGCAAATCGAGCCTGCTGTAAAGACACTGGAGCAGACCATTGCTGAAAACCCATCAATAGAGCAGTTAAAGCTTACTATAGAAGAAACTTCCCGAAAGATGGAGCAATTGGAAGCAGCTGCTCAATATAAGGAGCTGCAAGAGCAAAAGCAGCAGCTGACCCTGCAGTTCAAAGATATTCAATCGAAATATGAAGAAGAAAGTAACCGGCTTCGATTAATGAAGGAAGCGGAAAAATATATCGGTAATTTAACGTCCTATGAGCGAATCCAACGATTTTTACAGCACTATCAAGTTCGCCCTTCCTATGTGCTGACACAACAAATCAATCGGTTACAGCATTTAGAGGACGCCAAGGATTTAGAAGCATGGTCAACAATTAATGGACGTCTACAAAAGGCTATCACAAAGCTTGAAGCATTAGTAGCATATGAAGAAAAGGAACGTGCCCTTGCTAAAAGTAGATTACAGCCAGTTCAATCGTTTTCGTTGCAAAATCTCACAGGTGTTTTTGCCCAGCTTAATAAAGCCTTTGAAGATGATCAAACCCCACCTGCTGAACAAATTGAGAGCTTCTTGCTCGGATTATATATGCGTCGTGATTTTGTCTGGCAAAAAGGTGTAGCTCTTAAACAACAACAAGAGCATAAAGATCAGGAGTTTGAGTCCTTACGTAAAAATATTGGTGGACTAATACATCAAGAGTGTGCAATTACAAGCTTTGACGTCCAAAGCTTACAGCGACAATTGCAGCCGTTTTTACAGCATACAGAACGACTTCAGCAGCTAGCTGAGGCATTCCAAATTGATGCTGAGCCAGAGGAATCTGTAGAGCATTTAAAAATACTTGTATCGCAATCAAAGACTTCTCTTCAAACAGCAAGTCAACAGCTTGAGGCAGTTGAACATGCTCATACACAGCTCCTACCAAAGAAAGCGGCCCTTCAAACAGCGCAGACTAGCTTACAAGAGATTGAACAGGAGCTTGCACAAGTAGAAGAACGTATAAAAGAAATTAATATAGCTGGATTGAAGAAGGAAAAGCAGCTCACAGCATGTACTAGTCTCCTGCAATCAACACCAGAGCGCACTTTCGAGGAAGTAGAGGAAGCAATTGTATCCTCCAAAACAGCGATAGAGGAATTACAGCGCAAAGAACAGCAGCTACCTCTTCGAAAAAAAATACAAGAGCAATGGCGTGACAAGCTGCAAAACGCTACGGAATATGATTTAGATGAAATTCGTAAATTATATGTGCGCCACGCTAATGTTATCGGTACAACATGCGTTGCTTCAGCGAGTAAGGAATTTATGGAGAACTACCCAACATTTGATGTTGTCATTATTGATGAAGTATCAAAGGCAACACCACCAGAGCTACTATTACCGATGCTTAAGGGTAAGAAAGTTATTTTAGTGGGCGATCATCATCAGCTACCTCCACTACTTGGAGATGACACGTTAGAGGAAACGTTAAAGGCGATGTTAGATGAAAATCCAAACTTTGATGGCGCACAGGAATTGAAAAATTTACTGCGTGAATCACTTTTTGAACGCTTATTTAATAATTTGCCGCAAACACATAAACAAATGCTGGCATTGCAATACCGTATGCATGAAAAAATTATGCATAGTATTACACCATTTTACGCAAAAGAGGAAAATGGTCTGCAATGTGGTTTACCAGATTCCGATGCAGCACGAGACCATAGCCTAGAAGGGCAATTTGTGAGCCGTGATGATCATTTAATGTGGATTGATATTCCTACCGAAAAACCTTATCTAGAGGAGCAGGTGAAGGGAGGAACGAGTCGTTATAATGAGGGTGAATTACAAACAATTCGCCGTATTTTAATAGACCTAAATGATGCTGTTATCGCAGCAAAAGAGGCAGGTCGCATGCCACAAGATGCACAAAAAAGCGTTGGAGTTATTAGCTTTTATGGGGAGCAAGTAAAGAGAATTAATCGCCTTCTTCAACAGGAATTACAGCTACCACATCTTCAGTTTAGAACAGGGACAGTCGATAAGTTCCAAGGTATGGAGATGGACGTCATATTAGTCAGTATGGTACGTAATACACCTAAAGGAGGAGACATTGGCTTTGCAAGAGATTATCGCCGCTTAAACGTTGCCTTATCTCGTGCCCGAGAGCTCTTACTACTTGTCGGAAGTGCTGAGATGTTTGCCAAACGTGCGAAACATCAAGATACACGTGACATGTACAGTAATCTGTTAGATACAGTGAAATCCTATAACGGCTTGCGTAATCATGAAGGTCAGGTGATGTAGAGTGTCAAAATTACAGCAGCGCTTAATGCGTGAACTGCAGCAAAATCGGAATATTAAAATTATCAAAACTGATGAATGGTGTATTCCGATTCGCACAGTAGAAGTGACCTATGAGCCAGTTCGTCGTTCCACTATGGATGTCTTAATGACGATGCTGTTAATAAGCATACAGGAAGCGGATTTTGCAAGTACACATGAATTAAGTGAGTTATTGCTAGTCGATCCGTTATTTATTGAGGATTTAGTATCATTAATGTCTCGAGCCAGTCTTATTGAGCAAAAGGAAAACTTCTATAGATTAACATCTAAAGGGCAGCAGCAACTGGAACGTGGTATCTTTGAAGAGGAGCTAGATGTTGAAATGGCCAACCTTTACTATAGCCCATGCCATCTTGCATTTCTTACTGTCGACGAGGATAATATGGAAGAATATGACGATCTACCAGAGCTATATCGCTATGTGGATGAAGAGGCTGAGAAGCAGGAGCATTTTGAAGAAGCGATGTTAATAGATGCATTGCAGCAAGAGGATGATGGACAAGCTGGAGCCTCTCAAAAAATCATTTCTAAAATTGTTCAAACAGACGCTAAACAAATTAATGATAGCCCATGCCTTGAATTTGTTCTTTACAATAAAGAGCAGGATATTGTCTTTGTTCGTGTCTGGAATGCGTTGTTAAATCAATGGGATTCTTATTTAGAACAACAGCTCACAGAAAAAGAACAGCTACAATGGCGTGAAAAATACCTATAAGACGAAAAAACGGACGTGTATAGCGTTCGTTTTTTTGTGCTTTTTGAGGTGGATGTCGATAAAACGGAAAAGCTGGGTGATAAATTCAAAAAGTTGAGCGATAAATAAAAAAGTTAGACGATAAAATGGAAAAATGCCTCGATAAATTTTCAAACTTGCATATATTAATACAAAAAAGGAGGGGACAGATGCTAACGATTAGTTTATGTATGATTGTCAAAAATGAAGAATGTATTATTGAAAGATGCCTAGATTCCGTTCAACATTTAGTGGATGAAATCAATATTATTGATACAGGCTCAACTGATCGTACAAAAGATATCGTCCGAAGCTATACCTCTCGAATTTTTGACTTTACATGGTGTGATGATTTTTCAAAAGCCCGTAACTTTTCCTTCCAGCAAGCAACGAAAGATTATATTTTTTGGCTCGATGCAGATGATGTGATTACAACAGAACATCAGCACAAGCTACTTCAGCTTAAGAATTCTCTCTATCCTAACGTCGATGCTGTTTCAATGGAATATTATGTAACGATGGATGCAGATGGCTGTGTAGAATCTAGTGAAAAAAGATTTCGTCTTGTCAAACGTGCACGTAATTTTCAGTGGCAGGGTGCCGTCCATGAGTATTTAGATGTTTCAGGTCAGCTCTATCATAGCGATATAGCGGTTATGCATTTGCCAAGAAAAAGTGATGTTCATCGCAATATTCGTATTTATGAGCGTTTAAAGAAAGAAGGGCACCCATTTTCAGCTAGAGATACATTTCATTATGCTAATGAGTTTAAAAATCATCAGCGATTTTTAGAAGCTATTAATCACTATAATAGTTTCCTAGATTCCACACTAGGCTCTACTGATAATAATATTCAGGCTTGCTTAAATTTAGCGGATTGCCATCAACAGCTACACGATTCAAAACAAGCAACCCAAGCTGTTTTACAATCATTATTGTATGATCGACCAAGACCTGAAACATGCTGTCGAATTGGTCATTTTTTTATGGAGCAATTGAAAAATAAAGAGGCGATTTATTGGTATTCACAAGCGTTGCAGCAACCTATAGAACAGACAATGGCTATTCACAAGCACGCTTATTCTACATGGCTTCCACATTTACAGCTAAGCTTGTTATACAATCGTTTGCGTCTCTATGAAAATGCCCATCAACATAATGAGGAAGCACGGAAATATAAGCCAAATGATCAGCGCATAGTAGACAACCGAAAATACTTGTTAAGTCAGTTAAAGAAGTAAGGCCATCATGGAAAGGGAACACTAATAAAATTTATATATATACCGTAACCAATTAACACCGATACAAAAACAACAAGCGTCATAAAAATCACATTCCGAGGTCTGAAAGTTCGAGCATCCATTCATCCATCCCCTTTCGATTTAACGAATATCCTGTCAATCCAACATATGTGTTATAGAAGCTTGAGTATGATTTCAATGTAAACATTTTTTATTTAGGTCTATAAAAAAGTAGGTGATGAAAAACAATTCGTTTTTCATCACCTACTTTTAATAGAATTAGGGCCATCACAACCAGTCAAACTTCGGGTAACGGTTGTTGTCTCATTGGTTTGACGGGTAAGATACTATATGATTTTTTGTTCTCGACAGTTGTCATTAAATTATTTATAGGCTGTTTTATACCAATCAACCGTTTGCCGTATCGCTTCATCTTGGGGGGTAATTGAAATTGGAAATTTTCCCTTGAATTTTTTCGAATCTACAACAAAATCGTATAAGTGCTGGTACATTAATTCTTTAAGCTCTTTCATATCGGAATTAAATAATCCTGCAATATTAACAATAAACTTCCCAGCAACTCTATACTTAGGTGTTGTACCAAGCTCATCTGCAACTTTTTGTACAATTGTGCGTGTAGTATTAGGTTCGTTAGTAGGGATATGCCAAATTTCGCCTAATGCATCTTCATGTTCTCCAAGCATTATAAGTCCTTTAGCAAAATCACGTATAAAAATATAGGAGTGTTTTGTATCAGGATTCCCCAAAAGATCTGCTGGCTTTCCTTCCATTAAATTTTTAATTACTTGTTGCCCTAATGCTGAAGTTTTGACACGTGGTCCATAAAAATCCGTACCGCGACCAATCGTTGCTTGAACCTTACCAGATTTATGCGCATTCATTAATTTTGTTGCTACTTCAGCCCGCACTTTTGTTTTCATACCAACTGTATTATATGAAGCATTTTCGTTAAGTGGTTTGTCATGAGGACCGTATGCATAGAGATTATCTGCGTAAACTATTTTAATCTGTTGAATTGCAGCTGCTTCGATAATATTATCCATCATTATTGGAAATAACTCTGCCCAAGATGAATAGGGAAGTCCTAGGCAATGATAAAGGACTGAAATTTTATGAGAATTACAAATATCCATTACACTTTCTAGTTTCGTAGCATCTCCTTTTATGACCTTTACAGACGGAGGAACATCCGCTTTTCCACTCGTATTCACTAAAAGTACATTTTTACCTTCTTGAATAAGCTGATCCATTATCGCTAGTCCTAGTGGACCTGTTCCAAAAATTGCATGATATTCATTTTTCATTTAGAAGTACCTCCCAAAAATAGTTTATTTATGTTTTTTACTCAAAAAATAAAACGATGTATCTTCCTCTGAACGAGAATATTTGTTTGTAAAGTTCAATAAATTTTTGCTTCAACTCTAATTGATTGACTGACAATTCTATAAAAAATAATAACTATTTCTTTCTCTAATAGCCTAATTTCATAGTAAAAACCCCAATCATTGTGTGAATTAAATTCATAATTTTCAGACTAACATGTTTGACTGCAAGGTACCATTAGCTTGAATTATCAATTTTTGTCTAATATCTAGCAAAAAATGATTTTACAATTTCAAAAGATAAAAGGAAAATGATTGCGAAAGTGAGGATGGGATGTAAAATGTTGTAAAATTAGATTTTTAACTAATCAAGTTCCTATTCTTTGTAATTTCAAATTTAATTTATTATGCAGACAAAAATAATTTTACAACTTCAAAAGATAAATGGATAATGATTATAAATGTAAAATATTTCTATAAAAGGTATTCGGTTGATAATTATTACTAAATAATATTGTAATTTACAGGTTTTTATTTTTCAATATATTTCCACTAATAGATATAAATACTTTAATAGAAAATTACAAATTAATGAAAATTTTAAATTTTTCACATAAATTTAATACAATATTTTTTGTTAATAATGTAAAATGATGTTATATTTTGTTGGTATTTTTCTAAAAACTGTAAAAGGGGAGATAGGCATGAATCAAAAAAATGAGCCAATTGCAATTATTGGAATGGGATGTAAATTCCCTGGTAATGGTAATAATCCAGATCAATTTTGGAATAACATTTTAGCGGGAAAGGATTCTATAACGGAGATACCAAAAGATAGGTGGAACATTAATCATTATTATGATCCTAATAGTAAAAAAAGAGGTAAAACTAAAGCTAAATGGGGAGGGTTTCTCGATAAAATTGCCGAGTTTGATGCGGAATTTTTTGGAATATCACCAAGAGAAGCCAGCTTATTAGACCCGCAACAACGTTTGTTATTAGAAGTGACACATGAAGCATTTGAAGATGCCGGATTACCAACTGAAAGTTTAGCAGGGAAGGACGTAGGGGTTTATATAGGAGCATTTACTCTTGATTGGAAATTATTGCAATTTACGGATAAGAATAGGTGTGGTATTGATTCACATTCTGCTACAGGTTCAATGATGACTTTATTATCGAACCGCTTATCCTATGCATTTGATTTGAAAGGACCCTCACTCTCTGTGGACACAGCATGTTCGGCATCTTTAGTAGCATTACATCTTGCTTGTCAAAGTATATTACAAAAAGAATCTTCAATGGCGATAGTCGGCGGCGTCAATGTAATGTTAAAGCCGGAATATTTTATCGCTGAATCAAAAGCAGGAATGCTTTCACCAGATGGTCGTTCAAAAACGTATGATAGTCGTGCAAATGGGTATGTTCGTGGGGAAGGTGCGGGAGTAATTATATTGAAACCCCTCTCTCAAGCAATTGCAGATGGAGATCATATTCATTCACTCATTCGTGCATCAGGAAGTAACCAAGACGGTCATACATCCAGTATTACAGTACCAAATGGTCAAGCCCAAGAAAATCTAATGAGAAATATTTATGGACAAAACGGAATTTCACCTTTTAGCATTCAGTATGTTGAAGCCCACGGAACTGGAACACCAGTTGGGGATCCAATTGAGGCTAAAGCAATTGGAAAGGTCTTTTCAAAAGGGCGTATAGATGGTGAAAAAACAATAATAGGTTCTGTCAAGACAAATATTGGACATACTGAAGCAGCGGCTGGGATTGCTGGTGTTATTAAGACTGTTATGAGTATGAAAAATAATTTGATTCCAAAACATCTTCATTTAAATAAAGTCAATCCGGATATTGATTTTGAGGAATTGGGCCTAACAGTCCCTCAAGAAAACATACCTTGGCCAGAAACAAATGGTCCCAAAAGAGCTGCAATTAATTCCTTCGGTTTTGGTGGAACTAATGCACATGTATTAATTGAAGAATATATCCCTACGCAAAATAATCATTCTGAAAATACTCAACGTGAGAAAGACGTATTAATACCATTATCTGCAAAGAACGAAAGTGCATTACATGACTTTGCAAATCAATTAAAATCATCTCTTACTAACAATCAGACATCATTGGAAAGTTTAGGATACACTTTGGGCTGTAGAAGGGATCACCACTCACAACGATTAGCGATTATTACTAATTCAATTAGAGACTTACAGAATAAACTTAATGCCTTTTTATCTGATCAAACAAATTCCTTTATATGTGAAGGGGTTGTATCTACTAAATCACCATTAGTATTTGTATTTACAGGTATGGGTCCACAATGGTGGGGAATGGGTCATGAGTTGTATCAGAAAGAGGAAATATTTAAGAATACAATTGATAAAGTCGACAAGATTTTCCTGAATTTATCTGGTTGGTCTTTACGAGATGAAATGATGAAAAGTGAAAGTGATTCGTTAATGTCACAAACTAAGCTTTCACAACCAGCAAATTTCGCCATTCAAGTGGCCCTTTATGAATTATGGAAATCAAAAGGGGTTCTACCAGCTGCAATTATTGGCCATAGTGCTGGAGAGGCTGCAGCTGCATTTGTATCAGGTATCTTAAGCCTTGAAGAAGCTGTTAAAGTTATCTATACAAGAAGTAGATTGCAACAGCTATTAACCGGAGAAGGCAAAATGTTAGCCGTCGGGATGTCTGAAGAAGCTATTAAACCTTATGTTGAAAATTATTCGGAAGTCGTATCTGTTGCTGCAATTAATAGCCCTAATTCTATAACACTTGTAGGAGATGAAATTGCTCTAGATAAAATTTCTAGATCATTAGACGCGGATAAAGTTTTCTGTAAATACCTACAAGTAGATGTACCTTATCATAGTCATTACATGGAGAGAATTAAAGAAGAATTATTATTTTCCTTAAAAGATATCCAGACTAATAAACCAGTAATCCCAATCTATTCTACTGTTGATGGGAAACTGTGTAATGAGACATATTTCGATGCAGGGTATTGGTGGAAAAATATTAGGTACCCAGTTCGATTTGCTGAAAGCTGTATAGAACTTATTAAAAATGATTTCCGCTCTTTCCTTGAAATTGGTCCTCATCCTGTTCTTACATCGTCTATTAATGAATGTTTAAAACAATGTGGAGTAGATGGGAATATTCATTCTTCTCTTAGAAGAAAAGAATCGGAAATAGATTATATTAATCAAACTTATATGCAACTGTATGTAAACGGGATTGAAATAGATTGGAAAATGTTGAATGAAGGCCATAGATATTCTACAAAAGTACCGTTGTACCCATGGCAAAAAGAGTATTATTGGGCAGAAACAGAGCAAGCGATGCGAGATAGATTAGGAAATAATGAAGCGCATCCAATTTTAGGAGAACGGATAGATGCATTAAATTATATTTGGAAAAATGAATTAAATATTAATAATTTGCCATTCATCAGTGACCATAAAATTCAAGGTACAATTGTTTTCCCAGGTGCTGGATATGTGGATATGGCTTTATCAGCTGTTAGAGAAATGTATGGGAAAGACGATGTAACATTAAGTGTCGAAAATATTCAATTCAAAAAAGCATTATTTTTAACGCACGAAAAAGATGTTGAAATGAATCTCACATACAATGACAAAAAAGGTGAGTTTCAAATCTTTAGTCACCTTTGTGAAGAAGAACAACCTTGGGAACTTAATGCTACAGGGGTCGTTTATCCAGTTTCTACAACAAGAAGGCAAATAGAAATTGAGACTTTAAAAAGCCGAATTACCGATTCGGTCAGCAAACAAGCATGTTATCAACATTTTAAAACATTAGGCTTAGAGTATGGTGAACAATTCCAAGGGATAGAACAGTTATGGAGAAATCAACATGAAAACGAATCTATGGGTCGAATTCAAATAAAACCAGAACTGTTAAAAGACGTGAACGAATATACTATTCATCCAGCTGTTCTGGATTTGTGCTTTCAAGTAATGGCTGCAGCATTGCCATTCGAGCAAACGCCTACCGTATATATGCCAGTTGAAATCGGGAAAGGTAAAGTTTATCACTCACTAACGGATCAGATGTGGATTTACGCAAAAATTAATGAAAAATCTGAAGGTAGTCTAATTGGCGATATTTATTTAGTAAATGAACAAGGCGAAGTGATTTTAGAGATTAATCAATGTAAAGCCGTTTCTTTACAAGAAGTAAATCATTCATCATCCGATCAACAAAGACTTTATGAATTACAATGGCAGGAATCAGAACTGAAGCAAGACGAGAAGAAAGTAGCTGTAGGTGAGGGATATTGGCTTATTTTCACTGATAAAGGAGGAGTAGGACATAAAATAGCTTCTTTACTGGAAAAGGTAGGGGAAAAGGTTAAACTAGTTCAACACTCTTTAGTAAACTCCCAATCTAGTACCATTATCGATGCTAGTGATCAAGAATCATATAAAAAGTTATTGGAAACATATGAATGTAAACGGATCCTTCATTTATGGAGTCTTGATTTATCAGACAATGAAGCATTAAATCTAGATATTTTAGAAAAAGCAGAGACATTAACGACAAACTCAGTTTTATTGTTGTTAAGGGCTCTCTCTGAAAGTAAAGTAACCAATAAAGAAGGACTGATTTGGTTGGTTACTAGGGGAGCGCAGAAGATTGCTGATACTGACTTGGAGATGAATTTATCCCAATCTAGTCTATGGGGAATGTCACGAGTTATAGGTCATCAAGAATTCTATCATCTTTTTGGAGGAATACTTGATTTAGATATTCATGAGAATGATGAGGATTCAAAAAATATTTTAAATGAAATCTTTTTTGAAGATACAGAGGATCAAATTGCTTATAGAAGTGGAAAAAGATATGTTGCCAGATTGGGCATGAATGATTTTAGCGATCGTCATTCAAAGCCTTTCCCTGTGCATTTTAATCCATCAGTTACTTATCTAATTACAGGGGGGCTTGGTTCTTTAGGAATTGTAACAGCGAAATGGATGATTTCGAAGGGGGCACGCCACTTTATTCTAATGGGAAGAACACAACTTCCAAATAGAGAATGTTGGGGAGAAATAGACAGTAATCACCCTCAATATACAAAAGTTAATTCCATTATTGAGTTGGAACGATTAGGGGCTACTATTCATGTGGCATCTATTGATATCACCAATAAAGCTCAATTAACTGAATATATGGATAAATTTAATAAAATGGGCCTACCAAAGGTCAAAGGTGTCATTCATTCAGCGGGTACAGCGAAGCCTCAGCTAATGAAAGACATGGGAGTAGAAGAATTTAATAGTGTTCTACGACCAAAAATATGGGGTGCATGGAATATACATGAGTATTTTGATGACAAGGAATTAGAATTTTTCATATTGTACTCTTCAGTTGCTTCACTTGTTGTCTCTCCAGGTCAAAGTAATTATTCAGCAGCTAATGCATTCCTGGATGCGCTATCTTCTTATAGGAATTCTTTTGGAAAACGTACTATTAGTGTCAATTGGGGACCTTGGAAAGAAGTAGGGATGGCTACAAAATTGGATTTAAATACTTTCTTTACTGATAGAGGTTTAAACCCAATGAATCCGGAAGAGGGCTTAAAGTGTTTAGAAATAATTTTAAGTCAATCAAAATCGCAATTGGCAGTGTTAGGTGCAGATTGGAATAAAATTGCTCAAAGAAATTATCCAGTCGAGTATACACCACTGATGATTTCTAATTTAATCGATGCTACTTCTAAAACAAAATCAATGGATTCAAAAACGACAGAGAGTATATTAACTCAAATTCAGAGTCTAGATGAAGATAGTGCTAAATTAAACGCCATTCAAGAATATTTACTAGACACTGTTTCGACTGTTTTACGGATGAGTAAAAAGAAATTAAATCTCTCTCAATCTTTAACAAGTTGGGGGTTAGACTCTATGATATCCATTGAATTAAAGAATTTTATCGAACGCGATTTAAATGTAGAAATGGCTGTTGTGGATTTATTAAAAGGAATTAATATTTTAGATCTATCCGAGCAGATTCTTATGAACATCTTTGAATCGAATCATTTGAAAGAGGATGTTGAACTTTCTGGGCTTATAAGTGAGATGGAATCGTATTCACAAACGGAATTAGAGGCAGTATTAAAAGAAATTTCAGCAACTGAAGAAGGGGAATAGATGTGATGAATAAGTTATCGGAAAATATATCTAAGTTATCAGCAGAGAAAAAAGAGTTACTTAAAAAAGAGTTACAAAAAAAACTTAATAAAGAAAAGAAAAAGATTGTTCCGGGGGAAAGAGGGAAAACCGCTTTCCCTCTATCTTCAAGTCAACAAAGGTTATTTTTCCTAGAAAATTTAGATTGTGGAAATCCTTTTTATAATATTCCTGGTTGCTTAAGATTCAAAGGCTCATTAAATCTCAAAGCTTTGGAAGAAGCGCTTAATTTAATGAACCAAAGGCATGATATTCTCCGCATGCATTTTTTGGCTAATGAGAATGGAGAAGGATACCAAAAAATTAATAATCAATTGAATCAGATCAATTTAGAGTTGAAAGATGTGCAAGGCTATTCTGATGATCAAATTCAAGGACTCATTACGGATATTCTTCAACAGCCATTTTATTTAGAACAAGGTCCATTATGGAGCACGGCTCTTTTACAAAAGGAAGAACAGGAGTTTCTACTTGTTTTATCCTTCCACCATATTATATTTGACGGTTGGTCACTAGAAAACTTCATAGAACAGCTATTAACAATTTATAAACAGGTAGAGGAAGGAAATGTAAGACAAGCTGTTGATTTAAACGAACTTCAATATACTGATTATGTTGAATGGGAAAAATCCTATATGACAGAAGAAGAAAAGGATAGGCAGTTAGCATTTTGGAAGAAGGAATTAGAAGGGTGTACAGAGTTGCTCAATCTGCCTTTAGATTATAAACGACCAAAAGAGCAGAACCATAAGGGAGACTTATACTCGTTAGAGATGTCTAGAGATATCTACAATCAGTTATCCGAAGTATGTAAAAAGAATGATACAACATTGTTTATGATAACTCTTGCAGCGTTTAATGTTCTACTTAGTCGCCATACAAATCAGGACGATATTACTGTAGGGTTTCCAATCTCATGCCGTGATCAAGCTGAGATAGAAGATTTGATTGGTTTATTTGTCAATACTTTACCGATTAGAACCAAATTATCTAGCCAATTAACTTTTACAGATTTGTTAAAGCAAGTAAAAGCTAATTCCTTACAGGTATTTGAAAATAAATATGTTTCATTTGATTCAGTAGTAGAATGTGTACGCCCGACTAGAGAATTAAGTTACAATCCAATATTTCAGGTTTTATTCTCTTATCAAAATGCCATCCCACCAATACAATTAGAAAATCTTATCGTTGATTTCGAGCATATAAATCCAGGAACATCCAAGTTCGATTTATCATTAGATATTTTTGAAGGAAGTGGGGACGTCCTACCAAAAATTGTGTTTGAGTACAATACGGATTTGTTTGAAAGAAATACCATTCATAGGATTGCGAATCAATACTTATATTTATTGGGTCAAATCTCGAAGAATCTAGAACAGAATATCTTTCATATAGATTTAATGTCAGAAAAAGAAAAAGAGGAGCTAGTTGCATTAGGGAGCGGTCCTAACAAACTTTATAATTCTTCTGAATCTGTAATGACATTGTTTGAGAAAGTCGTTCAAGAAAATCGAGGGAATATTGCTCTTTCTTACAAAGACCATTCATTAACATATGGTGAATTGGATAAAGAAGTCAACCGTTTTGCCAACTATTTAAATAGTAAGGGCGTCCAAAAGAATGATTTAGTTGGAATATCGGTTGATAAATCAATGGAAATGGTTACAAGTATTTTGGCAGTATTAAAATTAGGTGCTGCTTATGTTCCGATAGATCCTCAGTATCCAATTGAAAGGCAAGAATTTATTATAAAAGATAGCGGTATTAAGGTGCTTATTACCTCGCATAACTTAAATCCAAATGTATCGCTTAGTTTAAATGAAGTCATTGCTCTAAATAACGTGGTTAAAGATGAATTGAAAGATATGAATGAAAATTACCAAGGGGAAGAAATCAATTTAGATGACACAGCTTATATCATCTATACTTCCGGAACTACTGGGCAGCCTAAAGGGGCAATTATTTCATATGGAAATCTTCTAAATGCTTACTATGGTTGGGAAGAAGCCTATGCTTTATCAGATGGAATAAAAAGTCATTTGCAAATGGCGAGCTTTTCTTTTGATGTTTGCACAGGGGATATCGTGCGCTCGCTTCTATCTGGTGCAAAACTAGTTTTATGTCCGCCAGAGTATTTGACAGACTCAAGCGAATTGTACCAATTAATCGTAAAGGAAAAAATTGATTTTGCAGAATTTGTCCCAGCTGTTTTCCGTCATCTTATTCAGTATTGCGCAGATAGTAAACAAAAACTAGAGCAAATGAAAATTATAGTACTTGGTTCTGATATTTGGTATATGAATGAATATAAAAACTTCCAGTCGTATTTAAATACTGAAGCAAGATTAATCAACTCTTATGGCTTAACAGAAGATACAATCGATACATCTTATTTCGAATGGAATAAGGAATATTTACCTCAAGTATCTACTGTTCCAATCGGAAAACCATTAGCCAATAAACAAATGTTTATTTTAGACGCTGAGCGAAACATAGTGCCAATTGGTGTAATTGGGGAACTATACATCGGGGGGGACGGTGTAGCTAAAGGTTACAAGAATCGACATGAATTAACGAATGAAAGATTTATTAATCATTCACTAGGTAAAGAGCCCTCTTATTTATACAAAACAGGGGATTTAGCTAGATTTTTGCCTGATGGGAATATAGAACTGGTTGGTAGAATGGACAGTCAAGTGAAAATTAGAGGTTTCCGTGTGGAGCTAAATGAGGTGAGCTCTGTTCTTTTAAAGTTCGCTGATTTAAAAGATGGTATTGTAGTTGATTTTGGTGAAAACGATGAAAAGCAACTAATTGCTTATTATGTAGAAAGTGAAAAAGAAATTTCTACACAAGAATTAAGAGCTCATATGAAAATTTATGTGCCTGATTATATGGTTCCAAATCAATTTATTAAAATCGACCAAATACCACTCAACGCTAATGGAAAAGTTAATCGCAAATTGTTACCACTTCCTGATTTAGAAAAGTATATATCCTCATATATCTCGGGAAGAACCTTAGCCGAAAGTATGTTACAAGACATATGGGAACAAACATTTAAGCAGCCGCGGATTGGGGTTAATGATAATTTCTTTGAATTAGGTGGTCACTCGCTTATGGCGATGCAAATCACCAGTCAAATCCGTAAAGCGTTTCATATAAATGTTCCGCTAAAGGCAATCTTTGAAAATCCAACTATATCTAAATTAGCTAAATATATTTCAAAACTTGAGGGGAAAGATCAGAATGAGGAATATGACCTTCCGGAATATCTACCTAAAAAAGAAAATAAGTATGAGCCTTTCCCGTTAACTGATGTGCAACAAGCGTATTGGGTAGGAAGACAGGATATATTTGAGTTAGGAAATGTTACAACACATAGCTATGATGAATTAGAAGCTGAAGGTATAAGAATAGAGGCTTTTGAACAAGCATGGAATCAACTAATTAATCGACATGAAATGCTACGGACGGTTATTACAGAAGATGGGTACCAACAAACATTAAAAGAAGTTCCATATTATAAAATAAAAGTTCGGAATTTAGAGAATTTAAATGACGAGCAGTGTGCTAGTGGTTTACAAGCGGTAAAGGATGAAATGTCACATCAGCAATTATGCGTGACAGAGTGGCCAACCTTTGATCTTCGAATCACAAAGTTACCTCAAAATAAAGCTCGAATTCATTTTTCAACAGATGCTCTTTTTTGGGATGTCTGGAGCTTTGTCAATCTAGTTAGGGAGTTGGTTGTGCTATACGAAGGTAAACCTGAGATGCTTCCAGCTTTAGATTTTTCATTTAGAGATTATGTGTTTGCCGAACAAGAAATTATTAAGAATTCCCAAAAATATAAAGAAGCAAGAGAGTATTGGAACGAGAAAGTAAAGTCATTACCTCCTGCTCCTGATTTCCCGATAGCAAGAAATCCACGTTCTATTCAAAATCCAAAATTCACTCGATATCATCGAGTCCTAGAAAGAGAACGATGGGAAATATTAAAGAAAAAAGCGAGCGGCTATGGGATTACTGTTACTGCTCTATTATTAGCGATACATGCAGAGGTATTTGCTGCTTGGAGTAAGGAATCTGCCTTTTCGTTGAATTTGACGTTCCTAAGCAGGCATGCAGTTCATCCGCAAGTTACAGATATTGTAGGAGAATTCACTTCATTAACGCTATTGTCAATTGACCAGCAAATGGATACTACATTTATTGAAAGAGCTCGAAAAATTCAAAAAGATTTATGGGTAGATTTAGAACATAATTATATTTCTGGAGTTGAAGTACTTAGAGCTATGACAAGTGTCCAAGGTGAAGCGACACAAGCAAAGATGCCAGTTGTATTTACTTCGGCACTTGTGGTACCAGTACCTGATCAAGAAGATACACCGATTCCTTTTAAACCAGTAAGTGAAGATGGAATTACACAAACATCACAAGTATGGCTTGATTGTGGCGTTTGGGAGGATACTAAACGTTTAATGTGTAACTGGGATGTAGTAGAAGAGGTGTATCCTGAAGGATTTATTAAAGAAATGTTTGAGAGTTATTGGTCATTTGTCGAGAAGGTAGCTGTAGATAATGAAATCTGGGAACAAAAAGTGATTTCTTTAATCCCAAATAACCAGAAAGAATTAAGAATAATGATCAATGATACGGAACAAGATTGGGAAAAGGAACTTCTGCACGCAAGTTTTGAGAGACAAGCATTACAGAATCCTAATACAATTGCCATTGAGATGACTAATCGTTGCTTTACGTATCAGGAGTTGGATAAAAAATCAAATTCTCTTGGTAATTATTTAATCGATTTAGGAGCAAAGAAAAATCAGGTTATCGGTATAATCATGGATAAAGGTTGGGAACAGGCAGTTGGTGGACTATCTATACTTAAAGCAAATGCTGCCTATTTACCGATAAACCCAGAATTACCTAAGGAACGAATCGATTATCTAATTCAAAAGGCAGATGTTAAGATCGTTCTTACTCAGTCATGGTTGGATATTAATATAGAAGAAAACCCGTCAATACATGTAATTAATGTGGATACCTTTGATTTCCCTGCATACAGTGAGGAATCGATTCAGGTGAAAGTGAATCCTGATGATTTAGCCTATGTAATCTTTACATCTGGTTCCACTGGTGATCCAAAGGGAGTAATGATTTCTCATCAGGCAGCAATGAATACAATCTTAGATATTAATGATCGTTTTTCTATAGGTGCACAGGATAAAGCGTTAGCACTATCTAGTTTTACATTTGATCTATCTGTATATGATTTCTTTGGAATGTTAGCAACAGGTGGAACAATTGTCATTCCGGATAAGGAAAAAGTTCTAGATCCTATTCATTGGTTTGAATTAATAAATGAAAAACAAATTACTGTTTGGAATTCAGTACCACAGCTTATGTCTTTATTAGTTGAGTATGTCTATAGTAATACCTTGAATATACCTGAGACTCTTCGTTTAATCATGCTCAGTGGAGATTGGATTCCACTATCATTACCAGATCAAATAAAAGATTTATCGAAAAATACTAATCTACAAGTTATTTCATTAGGTGGTGCAACAGAAGCGTCTATTTGGTCTATTCTGTACCCTATTGAACATGTAAAGGCAGAGTGGAAGAGTATTCCTTATGGTAAACCAATGAAAAACCAGAAGATGTATGTATTGAATACATTTTTAGAGCATTGTCCTATTTGGGGATATGGAGATATTTATATCGGTGGTTTAGGGGTTGCAAAAGGTTATTGGAGGGATGAAGAGAAAACTGCAAATAGTTTCATTATTCATCCGCGAACTGGAGAACGCATTTATAAAACAGGCGATATAGGACGTTATCTACCAGATGGCAATATTGAACTACTTGGACGCGAAGATAATCAAGTAAAAATTCAAGGTCATAGGGTAGAACTAGGTGAAATTGAAACAAACTTGAATAAGCATTCAAAGATTGAAAAATGCATTATTTTAGCTAGTGATAAGGAGAATATTAAAAGCCTTATTGCATTCTATATAACCGAGTATGATATTGAAACTGAGGACTTACATTGTTTCCTTGAGAATAAAATAGCTAGTTATATGATTCCGTCTCAATTTATACGTATTGACTCAATCCCACTAACGCCTAATGGCAAAGTAGATTACAAAATATTGAATTCACTTATAAATGAGACAACTCACTCAGTGGAAGAGTGGGAGCCTCCCGTGACAGAAATGCAACAACTAGTTTCAAAATTATGGTCTGAGATTTTACAATTTGAAGCGGATGAAATAGGAATCAATCACAATTTCTTTGAAATGGGCGGCGATTCGATGCAGGCAATTCGAATGATGACTAAACTGCAAAAAGAATTGTCCACAGAACTGTCATTAAGAGATTTTTATCAAGATCCAAGCGTTCGTTCCTTAGCCAATCATATTGAACAAAAAATGAAAATAATACGTGTTTAAAATCACGCTACTGCTTTAAAACTAGCAGAATAGGAAATGAAGATTTGCATTATGCAGGTACTGCTTTTTCGTAATGGAAAGGCAGCACTTCTATTAGAGTGAAGGAGTGAGCGAATTGCAAAATAAATGGGTAGTAATAGATGATAAAAAAACAGAGGCACGCTTGAGATTATTTTGTTTCCCTTATGCTGGCGGTGGAGCTAATGTTTATAAAAGATGGAATGATTATCTGCCAGATTCTATTGAGTTAGCTTGTATAGAATTGCCAGGAAGGGGGAGACGAATCAACGAACCATCTATTCGTCAAAAGGATATTTTAGTGGGAACGTTAAAAAAAGCGATTATTCCTTATTTAGAGGAAAAACCTTTTTGTTTCTTTGGTCACAGTATGGGGGCTTTAATTGCCTATGAATTAATTCAGTCTTTAAATAAGGATGAGGGGCTGTTGCCAAAGCACTTCTTCCCTTCAGCTCATAGAGCACCGCATCTTCCTAGAAGTACCAATAAAAAGACTTACGATTTACCAGATGAAGCACTTATTCAAAGACTAAGAGAACTGGATGGAACACCGGAGATGATTCTTAATAATACAGAATTATTAAATTTAGTACTTCCTATTATGAGAGCGGATCTTCAAATTTGTGAAACATACCAATTTTCTACTGAAAATAATAGTATACCTGTTCCTATTACAGCTTTTTCAGGGCTTAATGATAAAAATGTTTCAGTAGAGTCTATGGAAGAATGGAGTTCGCTGACAAATAGAAGCTTTGAATTAATGAGAATGGAAGGGGATCATTTCTTTATTCATCAGCATGAACAACTGATTGTGCAACAAATCGCAGAGGTACTAGAATTATCAGCGGTATAACATTATGAGTACCCATTTATATCTAGTAAAAGTCTTGGATTCGATAGATGATCATCTAATCAATAGAGCGATTAGTTTTCTTCCCCCTGATACAAGAAAGAAAATAAAGTCATTTTATCATATAGAAGATAGTATTAGAAGTTTACTAGGGTATATGATGCTGAAAAAGGTTCTCCCTCAATTTGATCAGTATACCAATTCTTTAAGCTTTACAAAGTACGGAAAGCCGTTTATCCAAAATCAAGACCTTTTTCATTTTAATATTTCTCATTCAAAGCGTTGGGTTGTATTAGCAGTTTCTAAGGATGAAATTGGTGTAGATATTGAATATATAAAGCCTGTCTGTTTTGACACAATGAAAGGTGCCCTTACAGAGGAAGAATATACAAAGTTACAATCCCTTCCTAATTATGAAGCGGTAAAATGCTTTTATAAGATTTGGACAGTAAAGGAAAGCTTTTTAAAAATGATTGGTATAGGACTGAGCTTATCACCAAATCATCTACAGACAAATGTTTATGTTGAAGAACCTACAATAGTATTAGATGGAAAACAGCAAAATGTAATGATACAAACTTTTCAAATCGAAAGTAATTATCAAATATCTGTATGTGGAAAAGGGATGAATCATATACAAAAAATGGAGATATTTCATGCTGGAAAGCTACTAAGGGATTTGATTAAAGAAAAGGATCAAACGAAATAAAAGCTAAATAGGCATATCTGCCAACGGTTGAAGTTCGTCGTTTAGCCTAGTTTCTTAAAACAGGAAGGTGGTCTGTATTCTTGACAGAATCCAGTAAAATAAAAATGTTTTTTAAATGGAGCATGTTTGTATTAGGGATTAGTATCGTTATATATGCCATTATCCAATATGGGATTATCGGTTTGGTTGACTCTGGATTTTATTATGTGAAAGTGTATTATTATCAAGAAAAGCTTTCGAGTATATGGGATATGATGATACTTATCCATATTATCGGTTCTTCAATTCCGTTACTTATTGGTCCCTTTTTATTTGTTAAAAAGATTCGCAGAGATAAGTTGGCTGTCCACAGAATCATGGGATATGCATATGTGGGAGGAATTCTAATTGGAGGAATATCAGGTTTTTATACTGCCTTTTATTCAACTGGAGGGGTTGTTTCCCATATTGGTTTTATTCTCCTTTCAATTTTATGGATTTATTCAGGCCTGATGGTGACTAACTACGCTATAAAAGGTGAGAATTACTTTCATCGAGCGTGGGCGATTAGAAGTTATAGTTTAACATTTGTTGCTGTCACATTACGTTTATGGCTTGGGCTCTTTGCTCTTATATTTGGCGGTGAAGCTTATGTATCATATTATGTAGTGATCGCTTGGCTATGTTGGGTGCCAAACTTAATTATAGCTTGGATTTATACTGCTCCTATTATCAAAAAGGGAATGTGGAATAGAGAAAAAAATGGCCTTAATCCTCTTTAGAAGCATCTTTTTTGTAAGTATGTTTTTTTAGAGAACGGTAAAAGTTATGGACTGGATGGTTTATGCCACTCAGTCCATTCTTTTTTTACAAAATTATAGCTATATCAAATTTTTACTCCTTTTAAACAGCTGCTGTCTAGTGCTTTCATTGCAACACATTAGAGTTTAGATATTTAAGCACGTCATTTTCAATCATTTTTACAAAAAACAGTAAACCATAAAAAAGTTGCAGCTCTAATACTAGCTGTAAGCTTATGGAGGTTATATAGAGAGTTCAAAACAATTTCTGCATTTTAATTTGTGGTATATTAGACATTACATAGTTAGTAAAGGAGTACGAATATATGGTTAAAAGTGTAGTTATTGCTGAAAAACCTTCAGTTGCACGTGATATAGCAAATGTCTTGAAATGTAATAAAAAGGGGAACGGATTTTTAGAGGGTGACAAATATATTGTTACTTGGGCATTAGGGCATTTAGTAACATTAGCCGATCCAGAAGCCTACGATAATAAATATAAAACATGGAATTTAGAAGACCTTCCGATGTTGCCAGAACGAATGAAGCTAGTCGTGATGAAGCAAACAGGTAAGCAATTTAATGCGGTCAAATCACAGTTAACTCGTAATGATGTAAATGAAATCATTGTGGCTACTGATGCTGGGCGTGAAGGGGAATTAGTTGCTCGATGGATTATAGAAAAAACAAATGTGAAAAAGCCGATTAAACGTTTGTGGATTTCTTCTGTCACAGATAAAGCTATTAAAGAAGGATTTGCTAATTTAAAGCCGGGTAAAAACTACGAGAATTTATATGCTGCTGCTGTCGCTCGTTCTGAAGCAGATTGGTACATTGGCTTAAATGCGACACGTGCGCTAACAACAAGATTTAACGCACAGCTGAACTGTGGTCGTGTGCAAACCCCAACGGTTGCAATGATTGCCGCACGTGAAGATGAAATAAAGAACTTCAAACCACAAACGTACTATGGCATTGAAGCACAAACAGATTCGTTAAAGCTGACATGGCAAGATGCAAACGGAAATTCACGTAGCTTTAATAAAGAAAAAATAGACGTTATTGTCAAAGAATTGGGCAACCAGGATGCAAAAATTGTTGCAATTGACCGCAAGCCTAAAAAGTCATTTGCCCCAGGTCTTTATGACTTAACAGAATTACAACGTGATGCCAATAAATTATTTGGCTATTCTGCAAAAGAAACATTAAATATCATGCAGAAGCTGTATGAATCTTATAAAGTACTGACATATCCTCGTACGGATTCACGTTATTTATCGTCTGATATTGTAGGTACATTACCTGAGCGTCTAAAAGCATGTGGTATTGGCGAATATCGTACATTAACAAATAAGATCTTAACAAAGCCAATTAAAGCGAATAAATCATTTGTAGATGATAGTAAAGTATCCGATCACCATGCCATCATTCCAACTGAAGGCTATGTGAATTTATCGGCATTCAATGATAAAGAGCGTAAAATTTATGATTTAGTAGTAAAACGATTTTTAGCTGTATTATTCCCAGCGCAAGAATATGAGCAATTAACAGTTCAATCTCAAATTGGTCATGAGAAATTTATTGCCAAAGGGAAAACCGTAATAAATGCTGGGTGGAAAGAAGTGTATCAAAATCGTTTTGACGATGAAGAGTCATCGGATGATGTGAAAGAGCAAATGCTTCCTCGTTTAGAACACGGACAAGTATTAAAAACAAAGCTAATCGCTCAAACATCTGGTCAAACAAAACCACCAGCACGCTTTACAGAGGCGACATTGCTATCAGCTATGGAAAATCCTACGAAGTATATGGAAACGAATGATAAGAAGCTTGTAGATACTTTGAAATCAACAGGTGGACTAGGGACAGTTGCAACACGAGCAGATATTATTGAAAAGCTCTTTAATTCATTCTTAATTGAAAAACGTAGTGGTGGTAAAGAAATTTATATTACTTCAAAAGGTCGTCAATTGCTTGACTTAGTGCCTGAAGAATTACGTTCTCCTGCAACAACAGCCGAGTGGGAGCAAAAGCTAGAATTAATCGCTAAAGGCAAGCTTAAAAAAGAAGTATTTATTAATGAAATGAAAAAGCATACGAAAGAAATAGTATCTGAAATTAAATCAAGTGATAAAAAATACAAACATGACAATATCTCTACAAAGTCCTGTCCTGATTGTGGTAAGCCAATGCTTGAGGTAAACGGTAAAAAAGGCAAAATGCTTGTCTGCCAAGATCGTGACTGTGGTCATCGTAAAAATGTATCACGTGTTACAAATGCACGATGCCCACAATGTAAGAAAAAGCTAGAGCTACGTGGTGAAGGTGATGGCCAAATCTTCGTATGTAAATGTGGCTATCGTGAAAAATTATCTGCATTTGAAGCCCGTCGTAAAAAAGAAGGCGGCGGTAAGGTAGATAAACGTAGCGTACAAAAGTATATGAAGCAGCAAGAAAAAGAAGCGGAACCTATTAATAACGCGTTTGCGGATTTATTAAAAGGGATGAAGTTTGATGAATAGGTAAAAAATGTGCAAATCTAATTTTAGATTTGCACATTTTTATTTTAACTATGAATAAAATTTGATTTCACTGTAATCCTTTATTTTTCAATTTCCTCGATAACGATGTCGGGACAATTTATTTCGGACAGCAATTCATCTATATTTGTTATTTCAAAAGGGGAAACTACACCTTTTACATTTTTTTGTTGAGCAATTTTTGCTAAAGAAGCAGTTGCCATGGCTGTTGTATGATAATCAGAAAAGGTGGACAAGGCTAATATTTTTACCTTCTCTTTGTGATCGATTGTTCCTTTTACCTCAACCGTAAGAAAAGCATTTTCATTTTGATGAGGCTTATGTTTTACTACCTTTGATAGAACATCCTTGTACTTATGAACGTTTTCTATGAATCCAACTTGTCTTAAAAAAGATACTAGTTTATTGAAAACATTAACATTCCAAGAAGTCCAATAATTTATAGAGCCAATGCCCAACATGTCTTTTAAGATAGCTTTTTCTGAATGGTCTATACATCTTATCTCTTTTTCTTTAAGGTGATGAAGGAAATACATTTTTCTTTTATTAGTAAATCCAGAGATCACTTTGTTTTCAAACTTTACTGGTTGGGCAATTATATTTAACATATCTAAAATTCCAGAAATCCCAGCTTTAGCATTTGTATTTTGCAATAATCCGACATTAATCTCTGTCACTTCTGAAAAATTTGAAATAGCCTTTTTGACCATTAATCCTGATAATCCAGGGAAAAACCCAGACATTACAACTAAACCTACATCATGGTTTTCTGCATCTTCATTAAGCTCGTTAACTTTCTCTACAAAGTCATAAAATGGTGTGACATCTATACATAATATTTTATTTTCTATACATGCTTTTTGGATATATGGATTTTTCTGCTTCAATACGACAACTACAGTATCAATATTTTTTATTACCTGTTTTACATTTTCTTCATCATTTGCATTTAAATATTGGAATTGAGCATCCGTGTTAAAAGAGTTGGCTAATTTTTCTCCTCTTTCAGTTTTATAGTCCGTCACTATTAACCTTATTTGATGATTATATATTCTTAGTAATTCATGGCAAACTAATTGACCAAGAACGCCAGATGCTCCTACAACCATAATCTTTTTCATCATTCTACAATCACCCGTTTTATTTAATAAATATTGTAATTTGTTTTCTTTTAATTATACACGAAATAGCAAATGTGGTATAACAATCCAATCGTTTTGGATAGAAAGGCTATTGAATAGGATGGTAGCTTAAAAAGTGATGTAGAGCTTTACAAGAAATTGATCAGGATAGTTTGGTAATTATTTTATCGTTCCATCGTTATTCTAATGAACCGATTCAATTTGCCGCTGAAATTCAAGAAAAAAATTGCGAGATTATTGGTATTACTGATTGTGAAATTGCACCAATTACGCGGTATGCGACGATTACCTTTGTGAATGAACAACAAGAAATGTCTACGATTGACGCAATGCCAGCACTCATCTCATTGTTAAATACACTAATTGCGGGTATGATGGCGCAAAATCACGACTATTATGAAAATCAGCGCGTAAAATATGATAATTTCCAAAATAGCTTTTTAGCAAATCGATGGAGTTGAAAAAAATGAACCAAGTTTTACAAAACTTACAGCCAAGATTGGCTAATATATTTACACATTTACATGCGCATCCGGAAATCAGCTGGCAAGAGCATGAAACCACAAAATATATTGCTGATTTATTGCGAGAGGCACAAATGGAGCCTCATTTATTCGATGATATGACAGGACTTTATGTTGATATTGGTAAAGGGACACCAAAAGTTGGCTTTCGTACTGATATAGATGCGCTTTGGCAGGAGGTAGATGGTGTCTTTAAGGCAAATCATTCTTGTGGACATGACGGTCATATGACGATGGCTATTGGGACGGCACTACTTTTAAAGGACATGGAGCCCTTACTTTCTGGAGCGGTGCGTATACTTTTTCAGCCCGCTGAAGAAAAAGGGCAAGGGGCTAGTGCATTTGTCGAGAAGGGGTTAATTGATAGTTTAGAATACTTATTTGGTGTCCATGTGCGTCCGTTAAAAGAATTACAGGATGGAACGTATGCCCCGGCATTGTATCATGGTGCAGCAAAGCTTTTTACTGGGACTATTATTGGGGAAGAGGCGCATGGCGCACGACCTGAACTTGGCATTAATGCGATTGAGGTAGGGGCTGCGATTGTCGAAGGTCTACAAAAAATTTGGACGGACCCGAATGTCTCCGCGTCAGTCAAAATGACGCAATTTAATACAGGAGGTAACTCCGCAAATATTATTCCAGGGAAAGCAACATTTAGTATTGATGCACGGGCGCAAACAAATGAAGTAATGCAAACGATCACAGAAGGCGTTGAACGTGTAAGGGCATCGATAGAAGCAATGTATGGTGCCAAAATTTCCTTAAATGTAGATGCGCATATTGTTGCAGCATTAGTAAATGAAGAGGCATTACAGCATTTGAATTCGGCTATTATTGACGTTGTTGGTGAAAAAGCATGTGCTTTACCAGTTGTCACTCCAGGAGGAGAAGATTTTCATTTTTATACGTATGGACGTCCTAATCTTAAAGCAACAATGCTTGGCTTAGGTTGTGGTGTAACACCGGGATTACATCATCCGAAAATGACGTTTAATCGTGAGCGACTTATTACAGGTGTGAACATTATCACGAGAGCCATTTTACGAGCTTTATAAAGTGAAGGGATTTAGGGTAGAGGAGCACAGACATCTCCTGGGACATAACGAGCTGATAGTAATGAGAAAGAGAAATCGAACATCATCGATTTTTCTTTTTTTTTAATTTTTAGTAATAAAAACAAGGTGGAAATCATACAGTAAATGTGTGTTTGTTCATTTGTTTCGTGAATCATAATTCTGTTTTATGTAAAATAAATTCTCGTAAAATCCGTTTTATTGCTAGACACTAAATTTTGTAAATGCTATATTGATATTGTCATAGTATTTTTATAATTTGGAAAAATAACGATTATTAAACGATTCATCATCAAAATTTGGAGATTACACTTATTCTAATTTATGGAATGTATATAAGTTGTTTGGAGTGGAGGACTCCTCTGGGATTGGCGTCTCAGACGAGAACCTGGAGCACAAGCGGGAAAGCCCCCAGTCAGAACAAAAATCAACCTTACGTTATGATGATGCACCAATAAAGTAGAAGTTTTTTTCTGATTATAAAGAGTGATGGAGTAAAGAGCAATATGAAGGATGATAGATGCCTATGGTAAAGAAAACGTTAAAACAACGCATTGTTGACGCTTCTGTAGTGCTGTTTCAGCAGGATGGCTATCACAATGTAACTGTTGATCGCATTGTTGAATATATTGGTGCATCAAAAGGTGGATTTTATCATAATTTTAAATCGAAAGATGAACTGTTATATGAAATTCATGATGTATTTATTTCTTATGTTATTAAACAGTCACAGGAGGCATATGACAAATTCGATACACCGATTACTCGTTTATGTGCAATGCTACAAACGCTGACACAAGTATTTGATATGTATCAAGCACATATAACGGTTTTTTATGAGGAAAGTCGTTCATTGCCAGAAGAATATAGTGAAATTATTCATAAAAAACGAGATCAATATCGGGATATTTTACAAAAAGTCATAGAGGAAGGCCAACAAACGAAGGATTTCCGTACAGAACTACCTTGTACTATTGTAACGATGGCTATTGTTGGGATGATTAACTGGACATACAAATGGTTTAAACAAACGGGTCCATTGACAATGGAGGAAATTACAGCTGTATTTACGGATATGGTATTGCGTGCGATTGTCACTGAACAAGCAATGAAAGAAGCAGTTGAATTTATGGTTAAGGGGTAGCCAGCACAATGACTGGTTTGATCTTCATTCAGCAAAATGTTCTTGTAACGAAAGTGCAGCGACAGCAACAAAATGTTTTCTGTAGCGAAAGCGCAGCGACAGCAACAAAATGTTTTCTGTGCGAAAGCGCAGCGACAGCAACAAAATGTTTTCTGTGCGAAAGCGAAGCGACAGCAACAATTACGCCAAGGCGAAATTGATTAATCGTTCAAACAAACCGACTAGTCGGTATTTATTGTAACTGTCATCTGAACGAAATCTGCTATGGCAAATTTGAACTTAGGGGGATTAGGGATGAACTTTGAGCTAACGAAAGAGCAAGAGATGATTCGAGACATGGTGCGTGATTTTGCAGAAAAAGAAATTGAACCGTATGCTCGTGAGGTTGACGAGACATCGACAATGAGAATAGAAAGCTTTAAAAAAATGGCGGAACTAGGGTTATTAGGTATTCCATTCCCTGAAGAATACGGCGGTTCAGGTGGGGATACAATTTCCTACGCAATTGCTGTTGAAGAGATTGGTCGTGCATGTGGGGGCACAGGTTTGAGCTATGCAGCAGCAGTTAGCCTAGGTGCTTCACCTATTTATAACTTCGGGACAGAGGAGCAAAAGCAGGAATGGCTTGTTCCGTTAGCGAAGGGTGAAACGTTAGGTTCATTTGGCTTAACAGAGCCCAATGCAGGTTCAGATGCTGGTGGGACACTTACAACAGCCGTAATTGATGGTGATGATTACATCATTAATGGTGAAAAATGCTGGATCACAAATGCTGGCTATGCACGTCAAATTATTGTGACAGCAGTGACAGGTAAACGTGAAGATGGTAAAAAAATTATCTCATCTATCATAGTACCAACCAATACGCCTGGCGTAACGATCAACTGCAATTACGACAAAATGGGCGTACGTGGTTCCAATACATGTGAGATTGTTTTGCAAAACGTGCGTGTACCAAGAGCTAATCTTTTAGGAGATGAAAAACGCGGATTTAGTCAATTTTTAAACACTTTAGATGGAGGACGTATTTCCATTGCTGCATTATCTGTAGGGATTGCACAAGCTGCTTATGAGAAAGCGTTAAAATACGCAAAAGAACGTGAACAATTTGGTGCACCAATATCAAAGCTACAGGCTATACAATTTAAATTAGCCGATATGGCAATGGAAATAGAGCTTGCGCGTACGTTAGTACATAAGGCGGCATGGCTTAAAGATCAAAAGAAACCATTTGGGAAGGAAGCAGCAATGGCAAAATTATTTGCTTCTGAAATGGGCTTCCGTACTTGTAATCAAGCAATTCAAATTCACGGTGGTTCAGGGTATATGAAAGAATACGATGTAGAGCGTCATCTGCGTGACATTAAGTTAATGGAAATCGGTGAGGGAACATCTGAAATTCAGCGTCTCGTTATTTCTCGTCTAATTGGCTGTTAATCATAATTAAGGGGGATTTTCATGGCAGAGCTTGTGTATCAAACTATTGGTCAATTGCTAGATGAACAATCGAAAAAGTATCCACAGCGCGAAGCATTAGTGTATGCAGATAGAGATTTACGTATGACATATGAGGAGCTAAATCGTCAAAGTCGCCTAGTAGCGAGGGGATTAATGGCTCTTGGTATAGAGAAGGGTGAACATATTGCAGTGTGGACGACGAATGTTCCTGAATGGGTACAACTGCAATTTGGGACAGGAAAAATGGGTGCCCCAATCGTTACCGTAAATACTAATTACCGTGCAAGTGAGTTGGAATATTTACTAAAGCAATCCGATGCGACAACGATATTTTTAATTGAAAATTATCGCGACCATTCATTTATGAATACACTGCAAGAGTTATGTCCAGAGCTTAAACATTGTGAACCAGGTAATTTGCAATCAAAGCGACTACCTTTATTGAAAAATGTTATTTTAATTGGCGAGACGAAATATCCCGGAGTGCTTAATTGGTCGGATGTTTTATCTGCTGCTGAGCAAGTAACAGAGGAGCAATTAGATCAGAGACAGCAAGCACTTCATTATGATGATGTTATTAATATTCAATATACTTCGGGAACGACAGGTTTTCCGAAAGGGGTTATGTTAACGCATTACAACTTAGTCAATAATGCGATAAATATTGCAGAATGTATGCGATTAACTTCTGAAGATCGTTTATGCATACCTGTACCATTTTTCCACTGTTTTGGCTGTGTGATTGGAACATTAGCGATTACAACTTGTGGCGGAACGATGGTGCCTGTGCAGGAATTTTCACCTGCTGAAGTGTTGCGGACGGTTGAAAAAGAAAAATGTACCGCATTACATGGCGTGCCAACGATGTTTATCAGTGAACTTAATTTACCGAATTTTTCGTCTTTTGACCTATCGACATTACGTACAGGTGTAATGGCTGGCTCAAACTGCCCTATAGAGGTGATGAAGGCTGTTATCGACAAAATGGGTATGAAGGATATTACGATCTGCTATGGGCAAACGGAAGCTTCACCTGTTATTACACAAACGAGATCAGATGACCCGCTATCTTTAAAAGTGGAAACAGTCGGTCGTGCATTGCCGAATCTAGAAGTGAAAATTGTCATTCCTGGTACAAACGAAGAAGCTGCGCCGAATGAACAAGGGGAGCTATGTACGAGAGGTTACCACGTCATGAAAGGTTACTATAATAACCCAGAAGAAACGCTTCTTGCAATTAATGAAGACAACTGGCTGCATACTGGGGATTTAGCAACGATGGATGAGGCTGGCTATATTCGTGTAACAGGGCGTTTAAAAGATATGATCATCCGTGGCGGTGAAAATTTATATCCTCGTGAAATTGAAGAATTCCTTTATACACATCCGAAAATTTCAGATGTGCAAGTTGCTGGTGTCCCTGATCCTATCTATGGAGAGGAAGCGGCAGCTTGGATTATTTTGCGAGAAGGCGAGCAAGCAACGGAGGAAGAGATTCGCGATTATTGTCGGGATAAAATTTCAAGACATAAAATCCCACGACATATTTTCTTTATCGATAACTATCCGATGACTGCATCAGGGAAAGTTCAGAAATATAGATTACGTGAGAATTTTGTTGCCGTAGTGAAGTAAGAAAGGGGCCAGTGTTATGTTCAAGAAGGTTTTAATTGCAAATCGTGGAGAGATAGCAAGACGTATTATAAGAACATGCAAACGACTAAATGTTCAAACCGTTGCGGTGTATTCCGAGGCAGATGCTGCAAGCTTACATGTTAAGGATGCTGATGAGGCGTTCTGTATTGGGAAACCACCTGTTGCACAAAGCTATTTAAATATTGATCGTATTCTTGAAGTCGCTAAGGAAAGCGGTGCTGACGCTGTTCATCCCGGCTATGGCTTATTATCGGAAAACGCTGAGTTTGCTAAACGTTGTACAGAGGCGGGCTTAGTTTTTATTGGGCCAAGCGCCGCAGTCATTGCTTCAATGGGTAGTAAATTAGAGGCTCGTAAAACAATGAAGGCAGCGGGTGTCCCTATTGTTGAAGGTGTAGAGACACCAGTGAAAGATGTAACAGAAGCTATTGAAATTGCTTCCCGTCTAGGCTATCCGATTATGTTAAAAGCCTCTGCTGGTGGTGGGGGTATCGGCATGCAGCTAGTTGAAAATGCTGAGGAATTAGCAAAAGCATTTGAGGGAAATCAAAAGCGTGCGCAGTCATTCTTCGGTGATGGCACGATGTATATGGAACGATTTATTGCTAATCCCCACCACGTCGAGGTACAAATTATTGCGGACCATGATGGTAATGTCGTACCGCTATTTGAACGGGAGTGCTCGATTCAGCGCAGAAACCAAAAAGTAGTTGAGGAAGCACCATCTCCATTCATTTCTGAAGAAACAAGATCGCGTATGCTAGATGCGTCAGTCAAGGCAGTTCAACATATTGGGTATGTAAATGCTGGAACGATTGAGTATTTAGTAGATGAACATCAAAATTTTTATTTCTTAGAGATGAATACACGCTTACAGGTGGAGCATCCGGTGACTGAGGAAATTACGAAGCTGGATCTAGTAGAAGAACAATTGAAGATAGCAGCAAAACAACCATTAGCATTTACACGTGATAGCATCCAAAAAGATGGGCATGCGATTGAAGTACGCATATATGCTGAAAATCCTTCAACCTTTTTCCCTTCTCCGGGCACAATCACGACGCTTGAATTACCTACGGGTGACGGGATTCGCCATGAATGTGGAGTAGAGGCTGGTTCTACGGTAACGCCTTTTTATGATCCGATGATTAGCAAATTAGTCGTTTGGGGAGAAACACGTGCAATTGCATGTGAAAGGCTTATTGAAGCACTTAAAGCATATAAAGTAGAAGGAATTCAAACTAATATTCCGATGCTTTTAAAAACAGTCACTCATGAACAATTTTTAAAGGGCTATACAACAACTAAATTTGTGGATGAATATTATCTACCTCAATTAGCGGAGACAAAATAAAGACTGGGGCTGGCTGTCCATATAACTTTCGATTTGGAAGAGTATTTCAGACAGCCCTGTTACTAAATATTTGGAGGGATCACAATGGCAACAGTTAAAGCGAGCATGGCAGGAACAGTATGGAAAATCGTTGTAGCAGAGGGCGAGAAAGTGACAGCAGGACAAGATGTGGCAATTTTAGAGTCGATGAAAATGGAGATTCCCATTGCAGCAGAAGAAGATGGCGTGGTAACAAAAATCATGGCGAGCGAAGGGGATTTCATTAACGTTGATGATGATATTTTAGAAATCGAATAAGGAGGCTTCTTGATGCAGCTACCAAAGCATGTAACGTTAAAGGAAGTAGGTCCTCGTGACGGTTTGCAAAATGAAAAGACGCATATGGCAACTGCCGATAAAGTACAGCTAGTGAATTTACTTAGTCAAACTGGCTTGAATTATATCGAGGTAACGTCCTTTGTGCATCCGAAGTGGATTCCACAGCTGGCAGATGCAGTGGAGGTACTACAAGCCATTAAACGCCAAAAAGATATAACGTATGCAGCACTAGTACCGAATATGCGTGGCTTAGAACGTGCATTACAGGCAGATGTAGATGAAGTGAGCGTTTTTATGTCGGCGAGTGAAAGCCATAATAAAAACAATATTAATAAAACGATTAATGAAACATTTCCGATAGTAGAGGAAGTAGTTGTAGGGGCAAAGGCAGCGCATAAAAAAGTGCGAGGTTATATTTCAACAGTGATTGGATGCCCATATGAAGGCTACATACAACCAGAAAAGGTTTTGCGAGTAACAGAAAAATTATTAGAAATGGGCATCGATGAAATTTCACTTGGTGACACGATTGGTGTTGCCGTACCAACACAGGTGGAAAGTCTTTTAGCAGAATTACTAAAAAGATATCCTGTAGAAAATTTTGCGATGCATTTTCATGATACACGTGGCACGGCATTAGCAAATATCGTGAAATCTTTAGAAATGGGGATTACCAAGTTTGATAGTGCACTTGGTGGGCTTGGGGGCTGTCCGTACGCCAAGGGAGCATCAGGCAATGTAGCCACAGAAGATTTATTGTATTTATTAGATGAAATGGGTATTAAAACAGGTGTAGAACTCAATAAAGTGCTAGAGGCGACGCATTTTATTGAACAGAAACTAGGTAAGGCAGTTACATCTAAACAAATGGCGATTGCCCGTAATGAAAGGAGTGCGAGTCAATTATGACGCAACTCGTTCGTTTTGAATTATTAGATAGTAGTATTGGGCTTATTACACTTTCAAGACCTGACGCTGCAAATGCAATGTCTGTACAATTACTCCAAGAACTTAGTGCGACAATCGACAAAATTAATGGCGATCCGGCAGTGCGAATTGTCTTGCTAACAGGAGCAGGGGAAAAAGCTTTTTGTGCAGGTGCAGATTTAAAAGAACGGAAAGGAATGTCAGACCGACAAGTTAAGCAAATTGTGCAATTAATCGGTGCAACAGTGGCAAAAGTAGAGGCACTCGCTCAGCCAGTTATTGCCGTATTAAATGGCGTTGCTTTTGGGGGTGGACTCGAACTAGCGTTAGCCTGTGATTTACGTATTGCAGCTACACATGTAAAGATAGGCCTTACGGAAACATCTCTCGGGATTATTCCTGGAGCAGGGGGAACACAGCGACTTCCTCGGCTCATTGGTATTGGAAAAGCAAAGGAACTAATTTATACGGCTCGTCGATTAAATGCACAGGAAGCAAAAGGCTACGGTATTGTAGAGTACGTTTTTGAAGGACATGAAGTATTTGAAAAGGCTCAACAGCTAGCACTTGAAATGGCAAAAAATGCACCACTATCTTTAGTACAGGCGAAAATTGCTATTAATCAAGGGATCGAGGTAGATTTAGCTACTGGTTTAAAAATCGAATCTCTCGCATATAGTTCTCTGATCCCTACGGAAGATCGTTTAGAGGGTTTACTTGCCTTCCAGGAAAAGAGAGCACCGCAATATTTAGGGAAATAAATATGGGAGTAGAAAATTAGCAACTAAATCAAGGTAAAGAATATCCAAGCGTATTGATAATTCTTGTACGAAAGCAAAGTACAACGAAGTGCCAATGTAATTATGCAAAAGCGTAACCGATTGGGCAAAAAGGAGGAATTAACTATGAGCAATGTATCGACAGAAAATACGACTAAAACAATGAAGGACCAAATTTTAGCAGGTGGTTTGCCAAAATATCACGATAAAAACGCACAACAAGGGAAGCTATTTGTGCGTGAACGACTCGAATTATTATTAGATGATGGACTTCAATCAGAGGATGGTCTGTATGCAAACTGCTTAGCTGGCGATTTACCGGCAGATGGCGTAGTAACAGGAATCGGTAAAATCCATGGTCGTACTGTTTGTGTTTTAGCAAACGATTCGACGATTAAAGCTGGCTCTTGGGGTAAACGTACAGTAGAAAAAATGATTCGTATTCAAGAAACAGCAGAAAAGCTAAATTGCCCGTTATTGTATCTAGTCGATTCAGCAGGTGCACGTATTACAGATCAATTAGAAATGTTCCCTGGTCGAAGAGGAGCAGGGCGTATTTTCTATAATCAGGTAAAGCTTTCAGGTAAAATCCCTCAAATATGCTTATTGTTTGGACCATCAGCTGCAGGTGGTGCATATATCCCTGCATTCTGCGATATCGTAGTAATGGTAGAGGGTAACGCATCCATGTATTTAGGATCTCCACGTATGGCGGAAATGGTGATTGGAGAGAAGGTAGATTTGGAAACAATGGGCGGAGCGAAAATGCATTGTTCCGTTTCTGGTTGCGGAGATGTGCTCGCGAAGACGGAGCAGGAAGCTATTACTTATGCTCGTAAATATTTAGGTTATTTCCCGAGTAACTATTCAGAGCGAAGTAAGGTTGAGGCACCAAAGCCACCAGCTTCATTTGATAAGTCCATTGAAGAACTAATACCTAAAAATCAAAACGTTCCATTTGATATGTATAAGTTAATTGACCGTATTATTGATGAAGATTCGTTTTGTGAAGTGAAAAAATTATTTGCTCCAGAATTAATTACAGGGCTTGGACGTATTAACGGGCAATCTGTTGGAATTATCGCCAACCAACCTCGTGTAAAGGGAGGCGTCTTGTTCCACGATTCAGCCGATAAAGCGGCAAAGTTTATTTCACTTTGTGATGCGTTTAATATACCGCTTCTTTTCCTTGCAGATGTACCAGGGTTTATGATCGGTACGCAAGTTGAAAAAGCTGGGATTATACGCCATGGTGCGAAAATGATTTTTGCGATGAGCGAGGCGACTGTTCCTAAATTAACGGTTATTGTTCGTAAAGCATATGGTGCAGGGCTGTATGCAATGGCAGGTCCTGCTTTTGAGCCAGACTGCTGTATTGCGCTATCCAACGCACAAATTGCCGTAATGGGCCCTGAAGCTGCAGTCAATGCAGTTTACGCAAATAAAATTGCTGAACTTCCAAAAGAAGAGCAGGCAAGCTTTATTGCAGAGAAACGCAAGGAATATCAAGAGGAAATCGATGTCTATCGTCTAGCTTCAGAGCTTATCATTGATGATGTTATTGAGCCAAATGATTTAAGAAAAGCACTTGAATCACGTTTAGAGCTTTATATGTCGAAGTACTTATTATTCTCAGAACGCAAGCATGGAGTAAATCCAGTATAAAGCCATTTATAAAAAAGCTGTCTCGGTGAGGCAGCTTTTTACTGTATAGAGAATGCAAATGGACGTGTTGGAATATAAATATATTGTTAGCTATTGCATGAGGAGGTAGTGCATATTAAAATATGAGGAGGATAAAGGGAAGTAGGTGGTATAGGCATGCAAAAAAATAACATATCAAATGTGCAAGGTGATGCCAAGCTACCATTACCTTATCGTGCATTGATAGATACATATTATCTACCATTAAAGATAGCAGGTTGGATATTTTTTAGTATCTATTCAACTATAGCTTTTTATAAATTGGTCATTGATCGTCTAGTGAATGTTTTCATTATATTAGTCAAGGGCGAATATACTTTTGTAGAATTAGGGCTTTTTGATTATAGTGATTGGCGATTAACAACAAATTTTGTTCCCTTTGAAACAATTCTTCGTTATATAAATTACTCCCAGTATTTTAATCTGGACATCATTATTATCAATTTACTCGGCAATTTATTAATATTTACTCCGATGGGCTTTTTACTACCATTATTATCGAAAAGGTTCCGTAAAGCTTGGTCAATTATATGTGTAGGGTTTTTCTCCAGCCTAGCGGTAGAAACTGTACAATTTATTTTTAGAGTTGGGTCAGCAGATATTGATGATTTGATTTTAAATACGCTTGGAGCATGGCTTGGCTATTTAGCCTATAAAAGTATCCTTATTAAACCTAAAAATAATAGATAGAAACAGTCCTTGCTCTGTAAGATTAAGTACAAGTAATTGTACATGAAGTCTTATTTAATAGTGTTTCACTTATAATGTTACACATTTAATGAAAATGCACATTACTAAATGTAAATTTTAGTGGTGTGCTTTTTATTTTGGCTATCTTTCTCATTTAGATTTGTTAAAAGGTTAAACACTTTACAATGACTAAGAAGGATATTAACATAGGAACATTCGTTCTTTTCAAGGAGGCTAATAATGTATTGGTTTGAGTATTGTCCAAAGCATATCGAAAGTAAGTATGAGCTACTTGTATTTAAAGAAAATCAACCCTTTCTACCTTTAACAGATTACTACCATGACTGTTTAGGAAGAATAGACAAAAGTTCTGCTATATCCTATTTGAATTGTCTACTTCCATTTTTTAAATGGTTAGAGAAAGAAAGTAACTATCAAGGAAACAACGTGCAATGGAATGATTCAGAAGAAAAAATACGTGTGGTGGTTGAAGATTACTTGATGCATGAAATGAAGTGTAAGATTCGTGATAAAGACACGTTTCGCTTTATAAATTTAACGAGTAAAAGCCCTAATACGATAAGTCGTTTTTTGTCAGCATTAAAATCTTTTTATAAGGCGATGATTCGTTTAAAACAGTATCCGTATAGGAATCCATTCATAGATAGTCAGACTATCCTACATAGCTACAAAGAAGAGATAAAGGGTGTTCGAGAAGATAAGCCAAGAATGCCTTCAATTGCAGGTACAGAAGAAACTATTCCTCATCGAAGATTAACAGATTCCTATTTTAAAATTATTAATGAAGAATGGAAACCTCAGATTATTGATGATATAGATTTACCCTATCAAATATATCAAGCTGGTAAAAAAGCAAGTTGGTCTCTTCGTGAAATGGTGATAGCTCGTATGTTATTTGAAACAGGGGCAAGGGCGTCAGAAATTATTGAGTTAACAATTGGGGATTACCGCAAACGTAAAAATCATCAAGAATTTATCACCTTCAATAAAGGAAGTCATGGTAGAAAAATCAAGTTTATACGTGTTAGCAAAGATACGGTGAAAAGATTGTTTCACTACATAGATACTGAAAGAAAATCCTTTGACGAAAATCATTTAAATTTCGAACAATTACCTGATGATGCCCCTATCTTTTTATCAGCAAACAGAACACCTCTTACTTATCACGCTTGGTACTACCACTGGAATCGGGCAATGAAGAGTAATGAACTAAGTTTAAATCCTCATAAAGCTAGACACTGGTTTGTTACTTCTCGATTACGAGAGATTTATAACGTTGCACAAAATGAAACAGAAATTCAGCAACGAAAAAACGAGCTGATTAAATATATGAAGTGGAAAAATCCAGAGACGATGAATGTGTATGAGCATCATTTTGATGAAACGAAACATCGAGAAGCTCATGAGAATATGTTGGAGCAAATGCAGCAAAACGAAAAGGGCTATATGAAGCAACTGCAATCTTCGAAGAAATCAAAACTAAAATTAGAAGTTATTGAACCATCTATTACCGAAAACTTTGATGAAGATTTAAAAGAATTGTTAGAAGGGTTGGAATAAATTTGAATGAAACAACGCAGGTAAGACCTAAAACAGAATGGTACGATAAAATGCTTGGACAAATGGATACGCGATTAATGTGTTTACAAAATAATAGTGGTGAATTTTTAATTGATCAATTGGATGAACGGGTGCTTAAATATTTGTATAACAACTGCTTAACTTTCGATTGGAAAAATCAACTCTTGCTTATTGCATTAATTGGAATAGCTAAGAATTATGACATACGAACTATACTTATTAGAGTGAAAACCCTCCACCCAAGATTCAAAGACATTTTTAGGGAATGTAACATTACTTCATTTTCAGATTTCGAACCAAATGTCCATTTAGATAAATATTTGAAAGGTGATATTTGTATCAATTCTTCGCACAATATGAAAATGGATTTACTAAGAAAATATAATTCCTCGGAATACTCTACTAAAAAGTGGATTAATAATAACCTTCCTTCAGGTGAACAGCAATATTATAACAAGTTTTTATTACCACCCTGTTCATATGATAGTAAAGAGTTTTCCTTTACTAAATTAGCCATAGAACAAGCTCAAAACACTCGTAAGGATGAAACAGATGCTATTGTGCCACATCTTTCAACAATACGTGCAGAAGCCAATCTACGATGGAATCAAATGAAGAGATTGAGAGATGCATTTCATCAACAATTAAAAGTTATAGAGGCTGATTCACTATCATTACCGATTGAATTTTCTTATGAAGAACCAAAACGTATTGGAGAAGTATTTTATTTTCGCTTATGGGATAAACCTTCCTTTGTACTGAACCATCAAAAGGATTTTTCAGATTTTATTATAAAGCAGGCGACACAAAAAAAATCGACTTATTCTGATGAAAATAATGCCTATTTCCTTGAGTTTATTCGTGCTGAATCAATAGAGAGTGATTCAGTACCAGAAGGTCTTTGGTTTAATGAATTAATTGAGCAGAATGTTTTAGGGAATTGGTCAAGAAACAGACCCATTGAAGAACATGAGAAGATTTTAAATTTTTTATCTTTATGGGGATACGAGAATGAAACTGGGCAAAAACCACTACCGTTTTTCTCAAAGCATAAAGGCATACTAACACCTTCAACATTTATCACTTTACACATGAACAAAGCAGAAGGCTTATTAATAGATGTAGAACCATTTTATGTGGCTTGTACATTTGGTCTATTAGCCATCGACATTTTAACAACAACAGGTGCAAGAATGAACGAATTACTACAAATTAATAATACAAAAGAATGTATTGAGGTAAAGAAAATGAACAACAAGCTACATTATTCCTATAAAGCTATTCCAAAAGGAAGAGATTCATTAGAAGAGTTTTATTTAAGTAAACAAACGATGGAACATATTCAAACGGTATTGAGGATGTTAAAAGCACATTATAGCGATGACAAAATTCCAAGTGTCCCATACAGAGATGAAAGAAAGCACTTATTCACTATACCTCTGCCTTTTTATTTTCAATATGCAGGTAAAGCATTAAACCAATTTGCTTTACATAGTTCCATTCGATTTTTACTTCAAGGCTTATTATTTGAGAGGCAGAACGGAAAAGCTGTAACTGTAAAAACACACCTATTACGTCATGCCTTTGCGACAGAAGCTGTTCAACGTCAAAAAATGCCGATTGATATTGTCGCAAAAATGCTACATCAGAAGGATCTAAATGTAACAGGGTATTATTCAGCTCCCACACCTACACAAATTGCAGAATCAGTAAGTGAGCTACATGATGTCATTTCAAGTTATGTAGACATTGATGATGTATATTTAAGAAGTCCACAAGAGTTACAAAAAGAATTCGATGTCCACGCAGAAAAAGTTGGTGTATTCAATAAAGTATTGGGTGGTACTTGTGTCACAGATTATGTTTGTCCCACTAAAATGCAGTGTTTAGGCTGCAAAGCAAAAATACCCGAACCAGACCAAGAGGATGAATTATTAGAAGTCATTCAATTATCAAAAGATATGGAAAGACGATTTAAACAATTGGGATTAGAGGTCGAAGTTCGAAAAGCGAAAGAGATGGCAAAGCAAGCGAAGATTGAATTGAAAGAGATTGATTTAATTAAGCAATATAGAGAGGAACGTAGCTATGAACCAATCACCAAAAGGAATCCATTTAGATAAACATCACTGGCTTGATAAAGTACATCAGCAACGTAAGAAGCGTTCTGTCTCTATCGGTAAACAAACTATTGATTTTCTTGTAGCTCAAGGAATTCCAGTAACCTATCACAACATTAGCGAGCATTCCAAATCTTTTGACGACAACGGAAAAGGCATCCATGTGAATACGATTAAGCGTAATGAGGAACTACATGCATATTATAAACAGCATAGCAGAACGTACAAAGTGAAGAATACTCGTAAAAAGCCTGTGCTGCCCTCTAAATTTGATGAGGTAACATTAAGAGGGATTTCCCCCGAACGTGATATAAACAATGCTAAAAATAAGTATATGCAGCTTACAAAAGAAGAGTTGGTGAATAGGCTGATATCGGTTGAACAATACGTTGCGGAAAATCAGAAGCGATGGGTTGCTAATTATTTTGAGCAGTTTAAATAGATAATTATGGAAGTATCAATGTATTCTTGTTAGATTGTTTATAACAAGTCTTAAATTGAATAAGGTTTAGGACATGATATCTTTCAATTACGCTGAAAAATTCAGTTTGAAAGCACACTTCAAATACTACAAACTGAAACCATACACACTCATTTTATATTATTAAAAAAGCCTTACTGAATTAGTCAGAAGGCTTAATTTTATTCCATACATACCATGGTATTTCATAATCCATTTTCTTACCTTGTTTACTATTTTTATCTGTTACTATCCATTTACCATCTTTCTTTTGTACTTTATAAATTACATTTGTCCCATCAGACTTTTTAAAGAGCATATAACCTGTGTTGTCTTTTATAAAGGTTACAGGGTCAATAACATTTTTGTTGGGTATCTTTCTTTCAGGAAACAATATGTTGGTTACTACTTCTTCTGCAATATTAAAAAGAGATTTAAAATCATTATTTATTTCTGCTTGGTATTGCAATTGATTGTATGTGTAAGAAGAGTAAGACCCTAAATCCAAATTAAAAGACTGTTTTATATCTGAAAGTGTTGCTTTATAAAATTCATTTATTTCCTTTTCTAATTTATCGCCCTCATGTTGAAAGTTAATGGTTTTAACCCCAAAAGGACTTATATTAAAAGTCATTGTTTCCTTACCATAAGGAGGGTCATGTGCGTGTTCAAATGTTGTGACTTGGACTTTTGCATTAAAATCAAAACTGCCCTCATGCACCCTTGTAATACTCAGAATTTTAGCATCCTCAAATTGTTTGGGATAGCCATAATAATTATCAATTTCTTTAGATATGGAGGGGAATAGTGTTGTAATCAAAGTATCATAAATAAGCTTATAATCAGGCTGTTCACTTTGGGCATCAAGATTTCCTGAACTTAATGTTAACAAAGCATTTTTGTATAAGTTCTCATTCGGGGGTTTTTCCGCAACCACTTGATGGTTATTAATATAGATACTAATAAGAACAAAAGAGAATAATAACAGTATTTTCTTCATCGAACACTCCTTTGATAGAGATTTAATTAATGAGTATTTTCCCCTGAAATCTTTAAATTATTCTTTGGAATGTAAACACTAAACTGCCCTGTTAGTTGAACAAGGTACAAAAAATAATGGCTATTCATAACAAGTAGTGGAAACTAATTTTTAAAAATTATATTTCACTACGCATTTGAACATATTGTGGAGAAAGGAATTAATATTATGATTAATGTATATGTGGATGATTTAAGAGATTGTCCTATTGGTTTTGTCGTGGCAAGAACGTTTCAAGAAGCAATTCACTTACTTGAAAATCACGAAGTAGATATACTTTCTCTTGACCATGATTTAGGAGAAGATCTAAAAGGTAATCTATTGCCAACAGGTTATGACTTAGTAAAATATATTTGTGAAAAAGGGTTACGGGCAAACAAAATATATATCCATACGGACAATCCTGTTGGTAGAGAGAATATGTATCAAACACTGCATGGAGCGAAAAGAAGAGGTTTCATTGATTCAGATATTGAAATTTACCACTATTCTATTACTGAAAATAAATATACCGAATGAAGTAATACTAAACAATTCGAATTGTTTAGTAAGAAAAAGAAAATTAATGGGCAATCTACCACTTATTACGAATGCCCAAAATAATTAAAATCACAAATAAAAGCTGAACTAATTGAAAAAATAGTTCAGCTTAAAAATAACTCATTATAATGTTGCACATTTCATAAAGAATACTGATGTAATAAGTGTATTACTTTAACTCTTGACTTTTAATAAAATGTCCAAGGGCTGTTTTTTTGTGTGCTACAGTAACACTATTTAGGTTGTTGAAATTAAACATTGATCAAATGCCAGACTCAATTTATGGTGATGAGCCACATTTAAGTAATTAATGGATAAAAACAGGTTATTATTAAGGTCTTTATACTTGCTTGTTTGAAAGTTAATTATTTCTTTAGGAGGTTAGTAGCAATTTGCTCTTGAATTTAATTGGGAAAATTCCGATAATGAGTATACATAAACTGTTTAGATTATCTATGTATAGTAAATAGAGGATATAATCATATTTTTTATTTATCTTGCATATTAAATTAGAAAGCCGAGGTGAATTATATGAAACTATCAAGTTTAATAGAACAAGAAAGAATTTCATTACCCTATAATCGTAAAAAGATGTTACAGAGAAAAGAAGCAAGTGATGCATATCGAAAAAACGCACTGTATTTTCAGCCAAAGAAAAATCCGTTATTGCTTGAGCTAGAAAATTTACTACTAGGGCACGCAGATCAAGATCTCTACGAACAACAAAAAGAGGAAGCAAAAGAAGTTACCCCTCAACAGCAAGCAATCATTCAAGATTTGCAGCAAACGAAAAAGGATGTGCTTGCTCATGAACAAGCACATAAGGCTGTAAATAGTGATGCCCTTGAATCATCTTCTAATTCACAGCTAGAACATGTAGATGAAGAAGGAGCTACAGTAGTTGAAACGAATGCTAGTGACACGTTACTAATTCTAGAGCAAGTGCGTAATGCAGCGTTAGCACCAGCACAGCCATCACCACAGGCTATACAAGTAGCGGTAAATGCAAATGCTCACATACAGCGTATGCAGGCACAGTTACATGGTCATGAGGTAGATGAAAGTGAACTAGATCATCATGAGCCTGCTTTTGCGGGGGAAGTAATGGACGTCAAGGTACCAGAACGTTTTTCGAAGGAATTGAAATTAGATCCATTTACAGATACAATTTTCGATAAGAGTGATGGGGAGGCATTTAAGGCGCGAATTTTTAAAAATGCTACTGAAAAATATGCCGCTCATATTCAAATGGCGAAAAATGGGTATCATCCAGGAACTGATTCGATGTTCTCTATGATAGCCTAGTGTTAGAGATGGGAGATTGTTAACATGGCGAAGGCAAAGCATGCAAAGACAAATGCTATCAGATTGTTGGAGCAGCAAAAAATACAATTTGAAGTAATTGAATACGAGACTAGCGACGGTCAGGTTGATGGAATTTCAGTTGCGGAAAAAATTGGACATCCGGTTTCTCGCGTTTTTAAAACACTAGTAGCAAAGGCAAGTGCACAAAAGCTTTTTGTCTTTGTTATTCCTGTGGCTGAAGAGCTTGATTTAAAAGCATCGGCCAAAGTCGTTGGTGAGAAGAAAATCGAAATGCTTGCTGTTAAAGAATTACTTGGCTATACAGGCTATGTACGAGGCGGATGCTCTCCAGTCGGGATGAAGAAGCTTTACCCGACAGTTATTGATGCATCGGCTCAAGAACAAGGAAGTATTATTGTTAGTGCAGGAAAAGTCGGCATGCAAGTCCATCTACAATTAGATGATTTAGTCGCTGTGACGAAAGCAAAGCTTGCACCAATTTCAACTACCCAGGAATGATTTGTGGTAGTTTTTTTATTTGGATTTAATAGGGACAATCCGCTCGGCTAAGGTGGGAACTACTCAGCTAAGGGCGGAACTGCTCAGGTATGCTGACAATCCGATCGGCTAAAGGGGAACTGCTCTGCTATCTATAATTCGCCCAGAGAAGGTATAACCCATTCACTGGTAAACACATTTTCGTGGATGTTTTTAGTGGGGGCGCTGAGACACATATCTCGATTTTTATAGAAAATATGGTAAAGTTAGAGCAATAGTATACATAAGTGAGGGATATGCCGTGCGGAAGATTATGGGGTGGCGTTGGACGTTTTTTATTGGAGGCTTAATGGTTATGTCACTCGGCATTACTATGTCCATTAAAGGGAAAATCGTAGGAACAAGTCCTTGGGATGTGTTGCATGTAGGTTTATTTCAGAACTTTGGTTTATCAATCGGTACTTGGTCTATTTTAACTGGGCTTTTCATTGTAGTATCTACCTCAATTGTTTTGCGAGAATGGCCAAAGGTAGGGACATGGCTTAATATGCTACTGATCGGGTCATTTATAGATGTCTTTAATTGGTTAATACCGTCCACAAATAGTTATGGCTTACAGGTAGCGTATTTTGTAGTAGGTTTATTTGTTTTAAGCTTTGGCTGTGGTATGTATATTGCACCGAATATGGGAGCAGGACCACGGGATACATTAATGATGATTCTTGTTGAAAAGTTTGGCGGGACGATTAAAACAGCGCGAATGGGTATTGAGGTGCTTGTCACTATTTTTGGCTGGTTACTTGGTGGTCCTGTTGGCCTCGGTACGGTAATCATTGCTTTAACATCAGGCTATATTGTGCAATATTCTTTACCTTATTGTCGGAAGGTATTAATGAAGTGTATTGGCAATGTCGAGGAAATGAAGCCGTTCTATTAAATAGGAAGCTACTTTTATCTGTGAAAGATAGAAGTAGCTTTTCATTTTTTTAAAAGCTACTTCATATAATGCAAGGCATAAGGTAAAGGGGGAGCGATATTGAACGGAAATGTGACCTATTATTTTGGACACGCACTGACTGGGCAAGGAATTAAACATTTATATAAAGAAATGATGGATGAGGCGGAATTAGTTTATATTTTGCAGGGGGCGCCGACGTTTAAAGGATCAGAGCTTCTGAAAGAGCTTGGTTATTTTTATGTCAAGCAGGGCTTCGCAGTAGAATGGTTTAAACATGCTTTACTAGAGAATATTGTTGAGGCGGTGTATGTTCAAGGGTGTAACCGACTATTTGTATGGTCATCGGAATGGGGTATTGAACCAATTTTTCTTGGAACGAAGCATCGCGTGATGTCATTTTATGATTGTTTAGAAGAAATCCAGCTTGAAAAGATTGGCGAACAACTTGCTGATGCAATGAACGAACGAGAATTATGGCATGAGAAGTGTATTTCGATGCTTAATAAAGCTATAAAGATTCATGATGATTGGGAGATCGTTACACAGAGCTGTATGAACTGGCAGGCATTAAATGACCAAGTTGAAATGTTAAAGACTGATGTTTTTCAATCAATCGAATTAAATAAAACAGGAATGCGCACACATCGCTTACTTGGAACATTAACACCAAGGGGTGCAGAAAATACAGTGGAAAGCATAACAAAAAATTTAGCTCGAAGATTAATGATTAAAGGTAAGCCAGGGACAGGTAAATCTTCTTTAATGAAGGGAATAGCAGATGAAGCAAATGAGAGAGGGCTAGATGCACAAATTGTTTGGTGTGGCTTAGATGCTGGATCTGTTGACATGGTCATTATCCCGGAATTAAATTTGTGTATCTTTGATAGTACAGAGCCACATGTCTTTGACCCACAGGACGGAAGATTAGGGGATGAAATCTTTGATATCGGGAAACATTGCGCACTTTCACAGGAAGCGGAAGCTAAAATCGAAGATATTCAGGCAAAGTATAAAGAAGCCATTCAGGATGCAATGGGTTATTCGAAGCGTTATGCGGAAGCAGAGTATACCGTTCGTCGATTATTAGATAATTGTGTATCGTCATCTCTTTGGAAAGAAAGAACTGCCCCACTATTCGAAAGATTAACAAAGTAATTTTTCTAATAGCGTGCTTGTGCTACACTAGGAGCTAGAACAGTTTTCCTAGGAAAGGATGATACGCTTGTCAAAAGTATTGAATGCATTTTTAGATGAAAACCTACAAGCCTTACACAATCAAGGCTTATACAATGAAATTGACCCAGTAGAAGGAGCGAACGGACCGATCATTCAGGTACGTGGCAAAAATCTAATCAATCTATCTTCAAATAATTACCTGGGCTTAGCAACGAATGAAGAATTAAAGCGTATTGCCAAAGAAACAATTGAGACATACGGTGTGGGAGCGGGAGCAGTTCGCACGATTAACGGTACACTCGATTTACACGTGAAATTGGAGGAAAAGCTTGCTGAATTTAAAGGAACAGAAGCGGCGATCTCTTACCAATCAGGTTTTAACTGTAATATGGCAGCTATTTCAGCTGTTATGGATAAAAATGATGCGATTCTTTCAGACCAATTAAACCATGCATCTATTATTGATGGCTGTCGTTTATCACGTGCGAAAATTATCCCCTATAATCACTCGGATATGGACGATTTACGTGCAAAGGCAAAGGAAGCAAAAGAATCGGGCTTATACAATAAAGTCATGGTCATTACGGATGGCGTATTCTCAATGGATGGTGATATTGCAAAATTACCAGAAATCGTTGAGATTGCGAAAGAGTTTGATTTAATTACGTATGTCGATGATGCACATGGCTCAGGTGTAACTGGTAAAGGGAAGGGTACAGTGAAGCATTTCGGTTTAGAAAAAGAAATCGACTTCCAAATTGGTACACTGTCTAAAGCAATTGGCGTTGTGGGTGGATATGTAGCTGGTAAGAAGAATTTAATTGACTGGTTGCGAGTGCGTTCACGTCCATTTTTATTCTCAACAGCATTACCACCAGGCGATGTTGCAGCGATTACAGCGGCAGTGCAAATGCTGCTTGACTCGACAGAGCTACATGATAAGCTTTGGGAAAATGGCAACTATTTAAAAGCGGGTCTTGCTAAGTTAGGCTTTAATATTGGTGAATCTGAAACGCCGATTACACCATGTATTATTGGCGATGAAAAGCTTACGCAGGAATTTTCACATCGCTTATTTGAAGAGGGTGTCTATGCGAAATCAATCGTTTTCCCAACGGTCCCAAAAGGCACAGGTCGTGTTCGTAATATGCCTACAGCGGCGCATACAAAAGAAATGCTGGATGATGCGCTAGCCATCTATGAAAAGGTTGGCCGTGAGCTTGGCGTAATTCAATAATAAAAGGGCTGCCTCAATCGAGGTAGCCCTTTTTTGAGGTTGAGATGGATTGAGTGGCTAAAGCGACGGATAGAAAATTTGAAGCGACGGAAAGAAGAGCTAAAGCGACGGATAGAAAGGTCGAAGAGATGGAAAGAAAGCAGAGCGACGGATAGGAAAGTTGAAGCGACGGAAAGAATCGCCAGAGCGACGGATAGAAAGGTCGAAGTGACGGAAAGAAAGCAGAGCGACGGATAGGAAAGTTGAAGCGACGGAAAGAAGAGTCAGAGCGACGGATAGAAAGGTCGAAGTGACGGAAAGAAAGCAGAGCGACGGATAGGAAAGTTGAAGCGACGGAAAGAATCGCCAGAGCGACGGATAGAAAGGTCAAAGCGACGGAAGGAAGAGGCGAAGTGACGGATAGAAAGGTCGAAGAGACGGAAAGAAAGCAGAGCGACGGATAGAAAGGTCGAAGTGACGGAAAGAAGAGCCAAAGCGACGGAAAGAAGAGCCAAAGCGACGGAAGGAAGAGTCGAAGTGACGGATAGAACCGTCAAAGTCGTGGATAGAACCATCAAAGTCGTGGATAGAGCAGCCAAAATCGTGGATAGCCCCGACAAAGCGACGGAAAGAAGAGCCGAAGTGACGGAAAGAATCGCCAGAGCGACGGATAGAAAGGTCGAAGTGACGGAAAGAAAGCAGAGCGACGGATAGGAAAGTTGAAGCGACGGAAAGAATCGCCAGAGCGACGGAAGGAAGAGGCGAAGTGACGGATAGAAAGGTCGAAGTGACGGAAAGAAAGCAGAGCGACGGATGGAAAGTTAAAGCGACGGATAGAAAGGTCGAAGTGACGGAAAGAAGAGTCGAAGTGACGGAAAGAAAGCAGAGCGACGGAAAGAATCGCCAGAGCGACGGATAGAAAGGTCAAAGCGACGGAAGGAAGAGTCGAAGTGACGGATAGAAAGGTCGAAGAGACGGAAAGAAAGCAGAGCGACGGAAGGAAGAGTCGAAGTGACGGATAGAAAGGTCGAAGTGACGGATAGGAAAGTTGAAGCGACGGATAGAATCGTCAGAGCGACGGATAGAAAGGTCGAAGTGACGGAAAGAAAGCAGAGCGACGGATAGGAAAGTTGAAGCGACGGAAAGAAGAGCCAAAGCGACGGAAGGAAGAGTCGAAGTGACGGATAGAATAGTCAAAGTCGTGGATAGAACCCTCAAAGTCGTGGATAGAACCCTCAAAATCGTGGATAGCCCCGACAGAACGAAGGAAAAAAAGCCAAAACGACGGAAGCCACCGCCAAAACGACGGAAGCTACCGCCGAAGCGACGAGTAGCCACCGTCAAAGCAACAAAAAATTTCATCCCAAAATAATTGGTAGCTTTACTTCGAGTGAATGGCTTTCGCTTCTTTTAGCTGTTTGATGCGTTCATCAGTCACATGTAATGATTTTAAAATTTCTTCATTATGTTGTCCTAATGTAGGAGCAACATTGGTTAGCTGACCTGGTGTCTGTGAAAACTTTGCAGGGAAGCCAAGTGTGCGCATTGGACCGGCAACTGGATGTTCATAGGCAAGTACCATACCACGCTCTAAAATGTGCGGATCATTCAATGTTTGATCGTACGAATAAATTGGACTAGAAGGTATACCATGTTCATCTAATAGTTGTAGCCAATGAGTCGCTTTATGCTGTATCAATTCGCTTTCGATTGCTGCTTCGAGTGCTTTCACATTTTGAGCACGTAAGTAGTTTGTTGCAAAGCGTGGATCATCTAACCAGTCTGGTCGAGTCACGACTTTCGTGGCAAAAATCTCCCACAGCTTTTGATTGCCAGCTCCAATTAAAATATAGTCGTCTTGTGTTTTAAAACCTTGATACGGAGCGGATACACGATGAGCAGTACCTGTACGATCAGGAAGCTCGCCCTTTCCAAAATAAGCGGCTGCCTCCCAAACAGTCCAAGCAAGCCCGGACTCGACAAGTGACACGTCGATGTATTGTCCCTTGCCACTACGAAGTTTATAAATATAAGCCATCAAAATAGACTGTAAAGCAGTTTGTGCGGCTGCAATATCGTTCACTGCAAAGCCAACCTTTACTGGTCTCCCATCAGCTTCGCCAGTCATATGCATTAAGCCACTAAGCCCTTGCGCCATAATATCGTAGCCGCCTTTTTGACTATATGGACCTGTTTGGCCATAACCGGAAATGGAGCAATAAATAAGCTCAGGATTAATTTCTTTTAATGTGTCATAATCAATGCCAAGTTTTTTTGTAACACCAGGTCGATAGTTTTCTACCAGAACATCCACAGATTGTATAAGCTCTTTGAATAATGCCAACCCTTCGGTAGTTTTTAAATTTAGACAAACCCCTTTTTTATTGCGATTAACCATCATATACATATGGCTTTCTTCATTGATGAAAGGGCCCATTGTGCGCGTATCGTCCCCGTTTGGGTATTTTTCGATTTTGATCACTTCAGCGCCCATATCCGCTAACACCATCGTGCAATAAGGGCCAGCAAGCACTTGCGATAAATCAACTACTTTTAAGCCTGCTAATGCTTGTTTCATTGATCATCGACTCCATCTTTTTTCACAATTGTGATATTACGTAGTCCCTTTACTGATGTTGCACCCGCTAAAGCGATAGAAACTTTAAATTCATCATATAAATTTGTCATTACTTTTTCGACTCCTTGCTGACCGTCTAGTGCAAGTCCGTAGACGAAAAGACGACCAATAGCAACAGCATCCGCGCCTAAAGCGAGTGCCTTGAGGGCATCCATGCCACGATAAACACCACTATCTAAAATAACAGGAATTCGGCCGTTTACTGTTTTCACTATTGCGGGGAGTGCATCAAGTGAGGCAATCACACCATCTAATTGACGACCACCGTGGTTTGACACAATAATGCCGTCAATGTTGTTTTCTATAGCTAGCTCTGCATCTCCAGGATGTAAAATGCCCTTCAATAAAATAGGGAGGTTGGAACGGCGCTTTAATTCGCGTACATTTTCCCAATTTAATGTTGGATGGAAAACATTTTGCAAAACGCCTTGTACATACGACTCGAATGAATTGTCTGGCAAGGAAGCTGTAAAAACAGGGTCATTCATATAGTTTCCTCGGGCATATCCAAGCTTTAACGGAGAAAATTGATTGCGAACATCTTCCTCACGCCAACCGAGCATAACAGTATCGACAGTTAAAACAATAGCCTCGAAACCAGCAGCCTCGGCTCGATCGGCCATACTATAGGCAATGTCCTCATTTGTGGACCAATATAATTGAAACCATTTTGTAGCTGCGGGTGCCGCTTGTGCGACACCTTCAAGTGCATAGCTTGAAACTGTACTTTGAATATACGGGATTTTTAATTGTTCAGCTGCACGTACAACTGCAAGCTCTCCCTCGTCATGCGCCATTCTATTCATGCCAACCGGAGCAAATAAGAACGGAGTAGGATGTGTTTTACCAAACAGCTTAATGGATGTATCAATATTTGAAACATCATGTAAAAAGCGTGGAATAATCGAGTGTTTTTCAAAAGCTGCACGATTATTATGTAATGTTTGTTCACCGCCAGCACCTGATCGTATGTAACCAAATGGGCCAGTTTCAATTTTTTCTGCCACAGCCTTTTCTAAATCTGTAAAGCAAATAGGGAAGGGGGCTTGAGCATTTATATTTTTTAAAAGTAAATCGCCATCTGTATTGTTTGTCATCGTTCCTACCTCGCTTACTTATTGAAAATAGGCGTTCTTTTATGTAAAAATGCTTGAATGCCTTCGTTATAATCATCAGAGCTAAATGAATCAAGAATGATTTGGGCTAGCTCGTCGCTTTCTTCGTTGTCGCCGTCAACAATTGCTTGAATAATTTTTTTGATGCCAGCATTGGCAACAGATGATTTACTTAATAAATGATTTGCGAACTGAAGTGTTTCTTTTTCAATATCTTCGGGCTCATGTAAAGCGGTAATCAAACCAATATTTTTTCCTTCTTCCGCTGTGAAAATATTTGCTGTATATAAAATTTCCTTTGCCTTCGCAACACCCACGATATTTATAAGACGTTTTGTACTTTCAAGATTGTAGACGATACCGATATTGGCAGCAGTAATGCCAAGCTTACTTTTCGGTGTTGCTAGTCGGAAATCACAAGCATTGGCTAGCTCTAAGCCACCGCCAATAGCTAATCCTTGAATCATAGCAATTGTAGGGTGTGGAAATTTATAAACGGCATCAATGGCTTTTAATGCTAAATCATTATAGGCTTTTGCATTGTCAGCAGCATAACGAATATCTAAAAACTCGGTAATATCAGCACCGGAAGAAAAGGCAACTTCATTTACGCCACGAACAATTAATACTTTAATAGAAGAATCCGTACGTAAATCTTCAAGATGATCTAAGATGGATTGAAACATATCTCTCGATAAAGAATTGCGTTTATCAGGGCGATTTAACACCAATGTAGCAATATAGCCATTTTTCTCTACATAAATTTCATTTGTCATCGTCATCCCCCTCCTAATCTTTTTTTAGTTTTGCGGCAAAGCGGTTGCCTATTGATTGAATACTCTGAACAAGGATGATTAAGATAAACACTGTCGCATACATCACATCGACCTCATAGCGTAGATGACCATAACGGTATGCCAGATCACCTAAACCACCGGCACCAACCATTCCTGCCATAGCTGTTGCACCAATAAGACCAATAGTGGCAATCGTTAAGCCTAAAATAATGGATGGGCGAGCTTCACGTAATAAGACGTTCCAAATAATATGACGACGTTTAATACCCATTGCTGTATAAGCTTCCACAACACCTGGGTCTACTTCTAAAAGTGCTGTTTCCATAAGTCGAGCAATATAAGGCGCTGTATAAACAACAAGTGGCACAATAACACCCTTTACACCAATAGTTGTGCCAACGATTAGCTTCGTGAACGGTAAAATGAAAAATAGTAGAATAATGAACGGTACAGATCGAATAATGTTAATAATTAAATTGAAAAATTGGTATAGAAATTTATTTTCAAACGATTGCCCCGGGCGAGTTAAAACGATTAAAAGCCCTAACGGAATCCCAATTATAATAGAGAAGAATAAAGATATTCCGACCATTTGGAATGTTTCGATAATAGATTTGCCAATAACGTCTGACCAATCTGTAAAGAAGCTTTGAATGCTATTCATTTAATTCGCCTCCTAATTCCTCAACGCTTACTCCGTTTTCTGTAAAATACTTAAGTGCTTTTTCAACGATATGAACCTCACCGTGTAAATGCACAACAATATTTCCGACAATGCCGTTTTTTAATTCGATAATATTAGCTGTTAAAATATTTGGTTGTACATCATAAACTTTGCTCACTTCTGCAAGTAATGGTTTCCCTGTACTTTCACCAAGGAATGTTAGACGAATAACACTTCCGGAAACATTTAATTGCTCGATAAGGGAAGGAGATAAATTACGTTGGGAAATGGTATTTAAAAATTTTCGTGTCGTTGGATGCTGAGGTTTCGAAAATAGCTCTATAGCAGAGCCATATTCTACAACCTTCCCTGATTCAAGAACGGATACATCATCGCAAATTTTTTGAATAACATTCATTTCATGCGTAATGAGTAAAATAGTGATGCCAAGCTCACGATTAATTTTCAAGAGAAGTTCAAGAATGGCGTCAGTTGTTTCGGGATCGAGTGCGCTTGTTGCTTCATCACTGAGTAAAATCTCAGGCTCTTGGGCAAGGGCACGTGCAATAGCGACACGCTGCTTTTGACCACCTGAAAGCTGACTAGGATAGCTATCCAATTTCTCTGTTAAGCCAACAATTTCTGCATATTTGACAACGCGGTTTTTTACTTCTGTTGCGTTATAGCCAAGAAGCTTTAACGGTACCGCAATATTGTTGTAAACAGTTGCTGTTTTTAAGAGATTAAGTGATCAGTGGGGAACTGTGTCAGGTGGGCATTTTATTAAAAGCGGGAATATTGTTATTACTGCTGATGTCGTACTAGCAGAAGTACAAGGGATTCAGCATAACCGGAAGTTTGATGAAGAAACAGGGCATGTTCAATTTTATCCGCTAGAAGTAGGGTTTGAACAGCCGAGAAAGATAGAGATATAAAGCGAAAACTGTCCCGAAGCGAGTGTTAGCTGTTAGGACAGTTTTTTCGTTAGTACATAAAGGAAACGCTCATACATTAAATAAGTTTAATTTTTCAATTCTATCGATCGCTTCACGTAGGCGGTCTTCGCTAACAAGTAAACCAACCCGCACATAGCCTTCACCATATTGGCCGAAGCCGTTGCCTGCAGCTACTGCAATATCGGCTTTGTCGAGCAGTAAATCGGCAAATTCTTCACTCGTAAAACCTAATGGGACAGGTAGCCATGCAAAGAAAGAGCCTTTAGGTGCTGTTACTTGCCAACCAATTCGCTGAGCTTCTTCGATCAGGACGTTTCGTCGACGCTCATAAGTCGCTCTTAGCTTATCAGCGCAACTTTGGGAAGCAGTAAGTGCAACTGCCGCTGCTTGTTGCACTGCAGGGAATTGACTACAAAATAGATGATCTTGAATAAGGTTAATGGCTGCAACAAGATCAGGGTTACCAACGGCAAAACCAATGCGCCAGCCTGCCATATTATACGTTTTGGATAATGTATACATTTCAATGCCGACATCTTTTGCACCGTCAGCTTGCAGGAAGCTGATAGGTTTATTGCCATCAAATCCAATTGCTCCGTAGGCAAAATCATGTGATACGATAATGTTGTGCTCTTTTGCGAAGCGTACTGTTTCCTCGAAAAATTCAATTGTTGCAGTACCACCAGTTGGGTTATTCGGATAATTTAAGTAAAGAAGCTTCGCCTTTTCTTTTACTTCATTGGATAAAGTATGATAATCAGGCAGAAAACTATTTTCTGCAAAAAGTGGCATCACTTCAAAATTAACATCACCTAATACAACACCCGATAAGTAATCTGGATAACCAGGATCAGGTAATAGCATTGTGTCGCCAGGGTTTAAAACGGCTAACGGTAATTCAACAAGACCAATTTTCGTACCACCGAGAATAGCTACTTCTGTCTCAGGATCAATGTCCACATTGTATTCACGTTTGTAGAAGTCAGCTGCTGCTTGACGTAATTCTGCGATACCACGAAATGGAGAGTATTTATGATTTTGAGGATTGTCAGCTGCCTCCTGTAGTGCTTGAATAATATGGGGAGGAGTAGGCTGATCTGGATTGCCTTGACCAAGATTGATAACATCGCGCCCTTCTGCTAGAGCAGCGTTTACTTTTTGCACAAGTGCTGCAAAAAATTGAGTTGGGAGTTGCTGTAGTTTTTTTGAGAATTCCATGCATGTTCACCTTTTTCAGAATATAATAATTATTAAAGATATGATGCACATATTATTACTTTTTTTAGTAATTGTCTAGAGCATTTTCAAAAACTATAAGCGACCCAATACGTATATGGGGGTAGGAAAAATGAACAAAGTCTCATATTTTATCGTCAATGCTTTTACTACAGAACTTTACAAGGGAAACCCCGCTGCAGTATGTTTACTTGATACGGCAATACCTGAGTCGACCATGCAGAAAATTGCTCAGGAAATCTCCGTACCAACAACAGCTTTTGTCCAAAAGAAGGATAATGATTTTTTTCTTAGATGGTTTACGCCAGCAAAGGAAATACCGATTTGTGGACATGGAACAATTGCTAGTGCTTTTTTACTTTGGAAACAAGGGATTGTACCCGTCAATTCTTCAATTACATTCCAAACTTTTAGTGGTCCTTTGCAAGCGATTTGGTTTAATGAGCTAGTTGAAATAACAATTCAAAAGTATCAGTTAGAAGAGATTGAATGTCCTTTGGAGCTTGAAGAATGGCTTGGTATGAAGCCAACATATGTAGGAAAAACAGAATTGGATTATATAGTGGAGCTAAGTCACGAAGAGTATATTGCAGATTTCAAAGCTAATTTTCATGCGATGAAACAGTTCCCTGTACGTGGTGTTTGTATTACGAGTATTTCTAAGGATGAAGGGATTGATATTGTTTCAAGATTTTTTTCTCCAGCACAAGGCATTGATGAAGATCATGTAAATGGTTCCACTCATGGTGCGCTAGGACCTTACTGGTGTGAAAAATTATCAAAAGAAAGCATCGTTAGCAAACAGCTTTCAAAACGCGGTGGATTATTATACGTTACGCCAAAAATAAAAGATGTGGCAATTGCGGGCTCGGCAGTTCGAGTATTAAGTGGTGAAATATTAATCTGAACATTGAGCTAAAACTATGGAAGTAAGGTTGTTTTATTGTAGTATAAAATACAGAAAAGTACAGTCTAGAGGAGGAATAACAATGAAAATAGGGTGTATCCAATTAAATGTAGGCTTCGGTAAAGTAGAAGAAAATTTTGCTCGCGCTGAGGACAAGATTCGTGAAGCGGCAAAACAAGGTGCAGAAATTATTGTACTACCAGAAATGTGGAATACAGGTTATGCACTTGAACGTTTACCGGAGCTTGCGGATGTTGATGGAGAGCGTTCGAAAGCATTTTTATCAGATCTAGCCAAAGAACTTGGTGTACATATTGTTGGTGGCTCTGTTTCGACGAAGAAGGGCGATAAATTTTACAATACAATGTATACGTTTGATAAGCACGGTGAACTAGTAGGTGAATATAGCAAGGCGCATCTTTTCCGTTTAATGGACGAGCATTTATATTTAGAAGCCGGGGATGAAATGAATCGCTTTGCACTGGGAGACATCGAGGCTGCGGGAGTGATTTGCTATGATATCCGCTTCCCTGAATGGCTACGCGCTCACGCTTTAGAGGGTGCAAAGGTATTGTTCGTCCCAGCGCAATGGCCGACACCACGTATTGATCATTGGAAAACATTGCTACAAGCACGTGCTATTGAAAATCAATGCTTCGTGATCGCGGTTAATCGTATTTCGAAAAAGGTAGAAAATTTCAATGGTCAATCCATGATTATTCAGCCGTGGGGCGAAGTACTTTGGGTTGGCGCGGAGGATGAAGAGGTCGCTGTCATTGATGTGGACTTTTCGATTGTTGATGAAGTACGAGGTAGAATTCCTGTTTACGACGACCGCAGACCTGGATTATATAGTGGGGTAGTTGCTGAAAATTAGCATGGTGGGCACGCTCAAGGAACAAAGTGATCTTGAGCGTGCCATCGCCGCTAAACCCGAGACCATCGCCGCTAAACCCGAGACCATCGCCGCTAAACCCGAGACCATCGCCGCTAAACCCGAGACCATCGCCGCTAAACCCGAGAACTAAGATTTTTCCTCGATTAAAGAGTTAGCGAGCAACATAAATTCAAGTGTAATCCGATTATGCCCCTTCATGAAATTTTCACCTAAGAGACTCTCAAGTTTGTGTAAACGATGATAGAGCGTTTGGCGTACGATGAACAATTGATTGGCTGTTTGCTGTTTGGAGCCATTCGTTTGTAAGTATACCTGCAGTGTTTCTAACAGCTTACTGTTATATTTTTTATCGTATTCAATAACAGGCTGCAAATAATCTTGTATGACTTCCTGTAAATTTACTTGCATCTGTAATTTATAGATTAAGTGATACAAATGTAAATCATCGTAAAAATAAGAAGTTGTTTGTACTTTACTGCAAATATACAATGTTTCGAGCGCAGTTTGATAGCTCTTCGGAATTTCTTTTACGTCTGCAATGACTTTGCCGATAGCTACTTGATAACCCTGCACCATTTGTTTTTTATAAAAGTCGGTTTTTTGGAGAGAAGAAACTAACGTATTTAATAATTCGCGACTCGCTTTACTATCCTTCGTATGGAGCAAAATAAAAATGACATAGCTTTTTCTCTCAAATAAAAATGGTATAAATCCATTTTGCTCAAAAAGGTTTCGATAGTAGAGCTTACTATAGACAATATCCTCTTGTACCTTAGAGACGGCATTAGGAGATGCTAAAATAAAGACAGCTCCGCTAGAAAAATGATAGTTAGAATGATGTGCTACGATAAATTTATAAATTTCCTCTTTCGATAGTTTTTGATCGATCCAATCCGCTAAAATAGTGGCATCTTCAATGTCCTTTTTCTCCTCAATATAAAATTCCCGCATTAATAGCTGTGCTAACGCAGTAGCTGTTCGGTCTAAAATAAGTAATTCGAATTCTGAGAATCGACCATCTTCCCTATAGAGAGATAAATCTGCATAATGCTGATCAAAAATAAAGATTGGTTCATGTTTTAATACTGATGCTGTTTTTTTTATCGTTAATAGTTGTTGGCGCTTATTGTGCGACATATTTGGAAAGAAGATAGGCTCTCGACCTTTAATAGAAAAGATGATTTGTGTCTTTAATTCATTATACATATTTTGTAAAATATCTTCCGCGGTTTGCCCTAATAGAGCATTTTTATTTAACGTTTGAGAGTAGGATTCTAAAGTGGAAATCATTAAATATTGTTGATTCATTATTTGACTATGTAAATCCTGTGTAATGCGGACAAAAGGAACCGTGTCATGAAAAACGATGATAGGGAAGCTGTGACGGTTGGCGAGAGCTACGATCACTTCCGGGATGGCTTGTATGGAAGTGCCATATTCAATACATAATGCAGCGCAATTTTTTTGGATTAAGGATTCTACAAAAAAGATAAAATCCTCTAGGCGATGTTGAAGACTGATCCCTGTTGTTAAGACCAATTCATCACCAGCTAGAAAATTATCTACTTGGATAATTTCGATGACATGGGCCCATTTTACAATCCGTAACAATCCATCCTCACCAGCTACGACCTCCGCACTTTGAAAATATGTATTTTCTAATACATCTTTCACTTGAAGCTTAAACATTTTTATCCTCCTTCCTTTTAACACAAATCCTTGCTTAGTTTTCTAATTAATGCGCGATTTCAGCTTGAATAAACAAAAATACTATGTTTTGTGAATATTGAATCTATTTTACACTATGTTTAAAACAAAAGTATAGAATTTTACAGTTTGTCTATTACTTCGAATCTATGGAACTTGTAAAATTTTTGTAAGCGATAATTTTAATAAAAGACGTAACAGAGCCGTGGAATCGATGACCAAAAAAAGAAAGTCGCCTGACCCGATAGATGAAGCAAGCTCTATTTTCCAAAAGGAAGAATTAGATTTTAAACAACAATAAATGAGGAGTGGGGAAATTATGACAGTTCAACAAAAAATAAAATCGCTATCACATTTTATCAATGGTATTGAAACAACTGGTACAAGTGGTCGTTATTCGGAAGTTTATAATCCAACAACAGGAGAGGTCATCGCACAAGTTCCGTTAGCAACAAGAGATGAGGTGAAGCAGGCGATCCAGCTAGCAAAGTCAGCCTTCCCTGCGTGGAAAAGGACATCGATTGGCAAACGAGTTGAGGTTTTACATCGTTTCCGTCAGCTATTAATAGAAAGACAGGATGAGCTAATTGAAGTGATTTGTGAGGAAAGTGGGAAAACGAAGGAAGATGCTAAAGGTGAAATTGTTCGTGGCATTGAATCCGTAGATATGGCAATAAGTGCCCCGCAAATGCTGAAGGGGGAATATTCCGTTAATGTAGGCGGCAATATTAATGCCTTCTCTGCAAAATCACCACTTGGGGTTGTTGCGACAATTGCGCCGTTTAATTTCCCTGTCATGGTCCCACTTGCAATTACAAGTATGGCTGTAGCGGTTGGCAATGCCGTCATTTTAAAGCCGTCTGAGCGCGTGCCAATTTCGGCATTATACTTAAGTAGATTATGGAAAGAGGCAGGGCTGCCAGATGGAATTTGGACAGTCATAAATGGCGATAAAGATGCGGTAAATGAACTGCTAGAAAATAAAGAGATACAAGCAATTTCATTTGTTGGATCAACACCTGTTGCAGAGTATATTTATCAAACAGGAACGAAGCATAATAAACGTGTCGCTGCATTTGGTGGAGGGAAAAACTTTATGATTGTTATGCCGGATGCAAATCTGGAGCAAACAGCTAATGCCTTTTTAGGTGCAGCATTTGGAGCCGCGTCCCAGCGTTGTATGGCCATTTCTGGAGCGATTGTTGTTGGAGAAGATATTGAAAAACGCTTTACAGAGATATTAAAGGAGAAAGTTTTGAAATTAAAGGTTGGTCCATATACAGATGACGAAGTTGATTTTGGTCCAGTTATTACGCAACAATCAAAAGATACCATTGTTCGATATATAGACGAAGCTATTACAGAAGGTGCAAATCTTGTCACGGACGGGCGGAATCCAAAAATAGGTGAAACATCTAAAGGCTTTTATCTTGGACCAACATTGTTAAACAATGTAACACCAAATATGACTATTTTTAAAGAAGAGGTTTTTGGCCCTGCGCGTATTATTGTGGGCGTTGAAACTTTACAAGAAGCGATTGATTTAATTAATGATCACGAACTCGGGAATGGTGTCACGATGTTTACGAGTAGTGGTTCGGCGGCGCGTAAATTCCAAGAAGAAATTGAAGTAGGTATGGTAGGCGTGAATGTTCCGATTCCAATTCCAGTTGGCTATCACAACTTTGGTGGATGGAAGCGATCGAAGTTTGGTGAAGGGCATATGTTTGGACCTGACCAAGCTCGATTCTTTACGCAAGCGAAAACGATTTCTGAAAGATGGCCAGATGAAACAGAGGATACGACAAGTTCATTCGCGTTCCCGAGTAATAACGATGTGAATAAGTGAACATAACAAGAAGGGGTGTATCAATATGGTTCAAGTAAATCTTAAAAGTGATGTTTTAAAGAAAGATGAACAATATGTATGGCATTCAATGAAACCTTACAATCCACAAGCAACATATGTGGTAGAAAAATCAAATGGCGCGAGAATTGTTGATACAGAGGGAGTAGAATACATCGATGCAATGGCAGGATTGTGGTGTGTAAACGTAGGCTACGGACGCAAGGAATTAGCAGATGTTGCACATGTGCAGATGCTGAAAAATGCATATGCTCCATTATCGCAAGGACATTTACCAGCTGTTGAACTGGCTGAAAAGATTAATGAAATGCTTGGGGGAGATTATGTTATTTTCTTCTCTAATAGTGGGTCAGAGGCTAATGAAACAGCGTTTAAAATTGCGCGCCAATATCATCAACAAAAAGGAGAGAGCTCGCGTTATAAAATTGTTTCCCGCTACCGTGCATATCATGGCAATTCCTTTGGTGCTTTAGCTGCTACAGGGCAAGCGGAACGAAAGTATAAGTATGAGCCATTATCTCCTGGCTTTATCCATGTAGCACCACCTGATCAATATCGAGAACATGAAAGTGACGCACTTGCTCCAATGGATTTGGCAAGCGTAAAAGCTGTAGATAAGACGATGACATGGGAGCTAAGTGAAACAATAGCCGCTATGATTTTAGAGCCAATTATTACAGGTGGGGGCGTCATCATGCCTCCGGAAAATTATTTAAAGGGCATTGAGGAAGTGTGTAAAAAGCATGGGGCTTTAATGATTGTAGATGAAGTAATTTGTGGCTTTGGTCGAACAGGTAAGCCATTTGGATTTATGAACTACGGTGTAAAGCCGGATATTATTACAATGGCAAAAGGAATTACAAGTGCTTATTTACCATTATCGGCTACAGCAGTGAAACGTGAAATTTATGAAGCATTCACTGGCTCTGATGCATACGGTTATTTCCGACATGTCAATACATTTGGTGGGTCACCTGTGGCATGTGCGGTCGCATTAAAAAATATTGAAATTCTTAATCAAGAAGCATTATTTGAAAGATCTAGTAAGGTTGGAGCTGCTACGCTTGAAACACTTCAACAAGCATTGAGCACGCACCCGAATGTAGGGGATGTTCGGGGAAAAGGTTTATTAATTGGCATAGAATTAGTTGTTGATAAAGCGTCGAAGGAGCCTTTACCGGTAGATAAAGTAAATGCTGTTATTGCGAGATGTAAGGAGCAAGGTGTCATCATAGGTAAAAATGGTGCAACTGTTGCAGGCTTTAATAACGTATTAACATTATCTCCACCACTTACGATTGCACAAGAGGATCTTGATACAATCATAGAGGTTGTAATTGATAGTATTCATAAATTGAAAATGTAATCAGTGAGGGGGTACTTCTTCTGATTACATGTCGTTGAAAAACTATCGGTATGACTGTTTGGCAAAATGAGGGGTTTTCCCGTTCTGACTTAGCACTTTCTGGGGAGTCCGATAATCCTTAGTGATGATTATCGTGTCCCCCGTGGAAAGTGTGTGTGCCTTAATGGAATGTACCATTTGCGGATGATAAGTTTACATTGAAATAATAGCTATTTACAACTCTTCGTACAATTTTTACAAAAACATAACACTGGCTTTATATCTTCATACTATGATTATTGGTAAGAGTTGGAGAAGGAGCCAAGGATAATGCGTTTTTTTCGATACATAATGGTGAAAGACAAGCTACTAGTACTAATGATTGTTTGTGTACTATCGAATGTATTGCTAGGTGTTTTTAGTGTTGATTATTTACGGAAAATGTCATGGCATGCAAGTGAAAGCTATTCAGAGGGGCTTGTACCGATTGGATGGTTAAATGAACTAGAGGAATCACAACGACAATTAGATTATTTAGTAGATTCAGCTGGGACTTATCAAGAAATGACAGCCATTTTTAAAAATGTTGAGCAGCCTTTAGGTTATTTAGAAAATCTAGAAGTTGATAAAAAGATGGATCACCAGGTGAAGAAATACAAGTCCCTACTAGCACAGCAGATAGAACTGGTTGATAGCTATAAACAATTAGATCAAAATGAACAACAACAGTTTTATGTTCAGTCATATTTACCCGTAAGCCAGCAAAGTCATACATTATTAGAAGAAACTCAAAGCTATTTGGTCCAAAGGTCTAAGGAACAGCAACAGGCATATCAGGACGATGTGCAATTCGGTTATTGGCTATTGGGTGGAGTGTGTTTATTTGTTGTTCTGTTAGTGATTTTTATAGGGTTAATAGCAACGAAAGCTGTAAATATACCAACACGTCAATTGAAGTCACTATTAAAGCGTGCAGAGCAGGGGGATTTCACAGCGAATGCCAGCTATGTGGCACAGGATGAGCTCGGCGAGGTAATATTGTCATACAATCAAATGGCAACAGAGGTGAAAAGACTACTTCATACAGTAACAAATAGTGCATATGAGGTAGAAGAAATGTCTGGAAAGCTGCAGGAATCCTCAGAGCAGTCGTCTAATACGACAGTCAAAATTGCAAAGGATGTGCAGTCCATTTCAGATTCAACAGCTGCTTCTACAACAAAATTAGCTTCCAATACAGCTTCTCTAGAGGAGGTGCTGAATGGTGTCCAAGTAATTTTAGAAAAAGTACAGGTTGTTGAAAATTTTGCTCATAAAACTGCACGTGATGCAGAAAGTGGTACGGAAATTGTCCAAGCAAATTTAACACAAATACAGGCGATTAAGCGTGCAGTTGAAAAATCGAATACAGCCATTTTTAATCTTGTAGAAAGGGCCTCTACGATCGATCAAATGGTCGAGGTAATTGAAAAAATTACTGCACAAACAAACCTCCTAGCCTTAAATGCATCCATTGAGGCTGCTAGAGCAGGGGAGCATGGTAAGGGATTTGCGGTTGTGGCCGATGAAGTACGTAAGCTTGCGGAGCAGACAGTTCAGTCAACACAAACGATTACGTCCATAGTACAAAACATTCATTTAGATTCAAACTATGCTGTGCAAATGATGGAGGGTGTGTTAGCCGCAACTGAAAAGGGTGTACATGTAACCGGGGATACGGCAACAAGCTTTGATCAAATTTTAGAAAAAGTACATACAATTAAGCCGTATATAATGGAAGTATCTGCAACCGTGCAAGAGATTGCCAATCATACGAAAAAGGTTAATGAGGATGCGGTCATGTTAACGTCATTTTCAGATACAAATGCATCATCAACTAAACATGTAGCTACTTTAACAGCTGCTCAATTAACCGCACAACAGCAATTCCATGATTATATACAAGAGTTACGTAAGGTATCAAAAGTTTTACAAATAGCGGTAAAGCGTTTCTCAATTTAATAAGAATAATTGGACCTTTCTTTGTAAATGTATACAATAAAGGTTCTTTTTTTGGCTCCTCACCATAACGTATGGTTGATTTCCGTTCCGGTCATCAAGAAATTAATATTGTTGCTATGCGGAAAAATGGACAAATGTACATTCGGGGTGTACATATGTATTTTATTTGTTTTATCAGCACAATATTATATAGGGCTCATATACTGGTAGTAAAGGATTGTGCGTTAGGATTGTCGAAATGAAAAAGATAATGGTTGTATTTTTAATGTGAACACTTTATAATAAAAATCATCGAAAATGTTATTAAATCAATGTTTGTTTATATATTATTGTACTTTCCGAAAGTACAATTGTTCACAGGTGGAGGTTTGGAGAAATGGAAAAGATAATGGTTACAGGAGCACTTGGTCAAATAGGTTCTGAGCTTGTAGAAAAGCTTCGAGGTATTTATGGAGAGGACAATGTGTTAGCGACAGATGTTCGAAAGCTTGAAAATATTAAGGGTCCATTTGAATTATTGGACGTGACGGATGGACAAAGAATGCATGAGTTAGCGAAGGATTTTGGTGCTGATACAATGATGCATTTAGCGGCGTTACTATCAGCAACAGCAGAAAGAAATCCATTGCTAGCATGGAATTTAAATATGGGCGGTTTAATGAATGCGCTAGAGGTTTCGCGTGAGTTAAACTTGCAATTTTTTACACCGAGCTCAATAGGCGCGTTCGGTCCTTCGACACCGAAGGATAATACGCCTCAGGATACATTACAACGCCCAACAACAATGTATGGGGTAAATAAAGTAGCTGGCGAGCTATTATGTGATTATTATTTCAATCGTTTTGGTGTAGATACTCGTGGTGTACGTTTCCCAGGGTTAATATCATATGTAACGCCTCCTGGAGGTGGTACGACTGACTATGCAGTTGAGATTTTCTATGAGGCGATTGAGCAAGGTAAGTATACATCTTATATTCAAGAAGGCACGTACATGGACATGATGTACATGCCAGATGCATTGCAGGCTATTGTAGATTTAATGGAAGCGGATAGTAGCAAACTAATACATCGCAATGCCTTTAATATAACTGCAATGAGCTTTGAGCCATCTGAAATTGCGGCGGAGATTAAAAAGCATTTACCACATTTCCGTATGGATTATAATGTAGATCCAGTACGTCAGTCGATAGCAGATAGTTGGCCAAATTCTATAAATATAGAAGCGGCACAGAAAGAATGGGGCTTTAAAGCTCAGTATGATTTAGCAAAAATGACAGTTGATATGCTAGAAAAATTAAAAATCAAACTACACAAAAAGGCCATTTCATAAATATTCCTGATAAAAGGACGAAGAAAACAATTCAGTTTTCTTCGTCTTTTTTATTTTTACGGGCAATCACTAAAAATTGGGATGACATTTTTAAATGTATACCGTGTATATAAATTGATTGGAGTGGAGACTCGCTCCCCAGGAAAGTGCCCAGTCGGAACGGAAATCAATCACACGCATGCTAATAAGTTATTTTTAGAAAAAGTTAACAATAAAAAGAAAATTATTGGAATATATAGCGTAATTTATAATTTTCAAATATAATCATATTCAGAATATTAATAGTATTCAATTATATTTTTATTAGTATTTCACAAAGGTAATGGAGAGGCAGTTCACAAGACGAAGGGATGGATGGTTTTTATGATGCAGACGCCGTTAGTATTAACAAGCTTTTTTAACCGAGCAGAAAGTTATTTTGCTAGAAAGACTATTGTTTCACGAACGAGCCCACAGAAGATTCACCGTTTAACATATGGAGAGTGGGCGAAAAGGACACGTCGTTTAGCAGATGCGCTAACAAAGCTGGGGATGAAAAGGGGAACAAAGATTGGCTCCTTTGCCTGGAATCAGCATCGCCACTTAGAGGCCTATTTTGCGGTACCGTGTTCTGGTGCTATTTTGCATATGGTGAATATTCGTTTATCAGAAGAGCATTTAACTTATATTATTAATCATGCAGAAGATGAGATTTTAATAATTGATGTTGATTTGTTACCAATCATAGAAAACATTGCGCCTGAGCTTAAGACAGTGAAACATTTTATTATTATGACGGATGAGGATACTGTACCAGAAACGACATTACCGAATGCGTTATCATATGAGGATTTATTGGCAGCAGCAGATGAAAACTATCAATTCCCAGAGGATTTAGGGGAAGAGGAGCCCGCTGGAATGTGCTATACAAGTGCTACAACAGGAAATCCAAAGGGTGTTGTTTATTCACATCGAGGCTTAGTGTTACATAGTATGATGCTGAGTATGTCTGATTCAATGGGCATTTCCGAGCGTGATGTTGTGATGCCAATTGTACCGATGTTTCATGCAAATGCATGGGGTCTACCGTTTGCAAGTGTCAATGTAGGTGCGACACAGGTGCTTCCGGGTCCACAATTTACATCGGCAATAATTTTGGATTTAGTGGAGCAGGAGAAGATTACATTAACAGCTGGAGTGCCGACAATTTGGATTGGGGCGTTGCAGGAACAAGAGAAGCGTGAACGAGATATAAGTTCGCTACGTGCCATTTGTTGTGGTGGTTCTGCTTCACCAACCCGTCTTATTCGTACATTTGAAGAGCAATATGGCATTCCGTATATTGTTGTATATGGGATGACGGAAACAACGCCGATTGTAGCATTATCAAATTATATGTCTTGGATGGAAGACTGGCCAATTGAAAAGAAAATTGAATCGCGAGCTATGCAAGGAATGACGATGGCCGGTATTGAATCGAGTATTATTAATGACAATGGAGAAGTACCGTGGGATGGAGAGACGATGGGTGAATTACGTTTACGAGGTCCATGGATTTCACACGAGTACTATCGTGATGAACGAACGGCTGATGCCTATCGAGATGGCTGGTTATATACAGGGGACATTGCGGTGCGATCAGAGGATGGCTTTATTAAAATATCAGATCGTACAAAGGATTTAATTAAATCAGGAGGAGAGTGGATATCCTCAGTTGATTTAGAAAATGCGTTAATGACCCATGATGCTGTTTTGGAAGCAGCGGTTATTGCAATTCCGCATGTTAAATGGCAAGAACGTCCGCTAGCTTGCGTTGTATTGAAGGAAGGAAAGTCAGCAACCGACGAGGAGCTTCTTGCATTTTTAGAAAGTCAATTTGCAAAATGGTGGGTGCCGGATGATGTTGTATTTTTAGAGGAAATTCCAAAAACATCAGTTGGGAAATTCCTAAAAGCTAAGCTTCGAGATAATGTGGCAGAAATTTATCCGAAATTAAGTTCATTGGTATAGTCAAAAGAGCGATTTCCACAAAGGGAAGTCGCTCTTTCGTTTCATTACATTTCATTATCTGTTTAACATTTGGAATACTTGTTCTACGTCCTTGTCTCCGCGGCCAGAGATATTGATAATAATACTCTCATCAGGGGATAATGATGGAGCAAGCTTTAGTGCATGTGCAACTGCGTGAGAGCTTTCAAGTGCAGGGATAATTCCCTCGACTTTTGACAGCACTTGGAATGCTTCAAGCACTTCTTCATTTGTCACCGTTACATATTCTCCACGACCAATTGTTTTTAAATAGCTATGTTCCGGACCAGCTCCTGGATAATCTAGTCCAGCGGCAATCGAATAAGTTGGTAGGGGATTGCCTTCAGCATCTTGCAGTACTAAACATTTGAAACCATGTAATTCACCTGGTGTTCCTTCATTTAATGTTGCAGCCTTATCTGGTTCAATACCGATGAGGCGAACATTCTCATCTGCAATATATTCTGCAAACGCACCGATCGCATTACTACCGCCACCGACACAAGCAAGTACTGCTGTGGGTAGCTTTCCTTCTTTTTCTAAAATTTGTTCGCGACTTTCACGGCTAATGACTGATTGGAAATGTTTCACCATTGAAGGGAATGGGTGAGGTCCAACAGCAGAACCTAGTAAATAGAAAGTCGTTTTATAGTTTTCTACTAAATCAGCAAATGCTTCATCTACAGCATCCTTTAGTCGGCCTTGCCCTTTATCAACAGCTACTACCTTTGCGCCAAGAAGCTCCATACGGAACACATTCAATGCTTGACGCTTTGTATCTTCTAAGCCCATATAAATTGTGCAATCCATCCCGAACATTGCACAAGCAGTTGCAGTTGCTACACCATGCTGACCTGCACCTGTTTCGGCAATAACACGATTAGCACCCATGCGCTTTGCCAATAAAATCTGTCCAAGGACGTTATTAATTTTATGTGAACCTGTGTGGTTGAGATCTTCGCGTTTTAAATAAATTTTCGCGCCACCTAATTGTTTTGTTAAATTTTCAGCAAAATAAAGTGGGGATTTTCGCCCAACATATTCATGGAAATAATAATCTAGCTCTTTATTAAAATCTTCTTCATCTTTGAATTTTTGGAAGTGCTCATCTAGAATATTTAAAACATTTTGAAGCTCCTCGGGAACAAAGCTACCGCCAAATTCACCGAAATATCCTTTTTTCTCTACTACTGTACTCATCTGCTCTCGACTCCTCTAATCTGATTTTTTCCATAAAAAAAGTCACTCCAATCCTTCTATAAAAAGGACGAGTAACCGTGGTGCCACCTTCATTCGCAAAAATTGCGCGCTTTCGTACTCCGGTAACGGGGAGTAAATTCGACCTCACATTTAATGAGGCTGCTCCAAAGTCCATTCACAAGTATGTACTACTGATTTACACCAACCATCAGCTCTCTACAAGTACTACTACTTGCTACTAATCTTCTTCTAAGCATTATATTGAAAAGAATTGTAAAATATTTTCAGAATATTGTCAAGATATTAAAAAAGACGAATCTAAAAAAGATCCGTCTTTTAAATCAAATTTTTGAAGTTTAAGCGTTTATTCAATAGATACATAATAGGTGCACCGACCGCTAAGACAACAAATTCACCTGCAGCAACAGTTAACCATGTCCAGAAGAATGGTAGCTCTAAAGCTAAGTTCAATTCAAAGGCAATGATGAACATTGTGCATGTAAATAACAATGTATTAATGATTAAACGTGCCCAAATATTTTTGACAAATTTACAAATAAGAATGAACAGTCCAAGTGTAATCATCGAATGCCCTACACCGAAAACTAAATCGTAGACGCCCAGTGGTGAAAATATATTAGAGATAAATACACCAATAATAATCCCGACGGCAAAGCGTGGATTAAAGGCAACTAGATGATTGAACATTTCAGATACGCGGAACTGCACCTCTGTAAAGCCAAATGGCGTGACTAGCAATGTAACAGCAATGTAGAGCGCTGCAATAATGCCACTCGTTGCTAAAAATTTTATTTTCATCTATTTATTTCTCCTTAGTTTTTTTGCGTGGGATGGTTACGAACCACGTAAAGCAAAGGCAATCATATCAATGTTTATGCTAGTTTGTAAAGGGTCATGTGTAAAACTAAAATGCTTATTGTTGTGCTAACATCTGCATAACTGAGATTTCTGAAATATATTATATTGAAATACTTAATCCTGTAGCAGTTGTGTTAATAAAAAATCTAGGACCCACGTAAGAAAAGAAAGAGGCTAATCCCATAAATCATTTTTCAATGACGTTTAGGATTAGCCCGAAAACCTTTACTTATTTATGCTGTGTAAGGTAAACTTTGCCGTTTATTGTTACTTTAGAAGCTGAGATTAGAATTTCTTTATTTGCTTCATAATATGGATTTAAAATGTTGTCGATAGCAACCCATTTTTCACTAGATTTTTCATAGTCACCTTTTTTATCAAGAGCTGTTGCTTCTTCATAAAGCTTTTTTAATTGCGCTTTATCTTTTGCTTTGATTTCAAAATCAAAGTTAGACATGTAATCTTCAAAGCTAAGTGGCTTCATGTAAGGATTAATCATTTCATTGAATTCATTCCATAGCTTTTCAGATAATTGATCATTTTTATCAGCATCTGCTTTTTGAGCATCTTTATAAACCGCTTTTAGTTTCGGTAAAGCTTCAGTCGGAATATCTACTTCCATATCTGAAATGTATTCTTCAAATGGTACTGGTGGATATAATGCATCTAGGTAAGGTTGAAGAACCTTCTGAAATTCATCAAATTTTGTTTGTGCTGCTTCTTCTTTACCAGATTTCTCTAGTTTTATCCACTGTTGATAAATATCTTTCAGCTGCTTTTTATCTTTTTCTTTAATAACTATATTTTTTTCACCAAATCCATACTCTTCCATGAACTCTTCGAAGGATACAGGTACCCAGCTAGCTAAAATATACGGCTTTGTGATTTGATCCATTTCAAGATTAATTTTATCTACTTCTTCATATTTCTCTTCTTTTTCTAACTTCTTCATTTGATTAAACAATTTTTCTAATTTAGCCAAATCAACTTTTGTTATTTCTTTAGGTAAGTCTTTTTTATAGACGTTAAACGTGTAGAAATCTGAATAATCTTGTACTAAGCTACCTTCTACAGAGATTTCTTGACCTTCTACTAACTTCATTTTTTCTAATTGCTCATCTGAAAAATTCTGAATTCCGATATAATAATTTTTACCGTCTTTTCCTTTGATTGTGATGCTATCTCCGTAAACACTTTTAATCGTTCCTTTAATTTGTTGCTCAGCTTGAACAGTTATTTGGTTTGTTGTTTTTGCTGTTGTTGCCTCAGCTTGATGTGGCGTGAAGACAGCCATCCCTATTGTTAGTGCTGATACAATCATCCAAGATTTTTTTATTGTTTTTTTCATATTAATTTCTCCTTTAATTTTAATGATTTAATTTTCTAATGATTAGACGTCTTTCGAATTATAAAAAGTTAGCTAAAATTAGAAAAAATTTTTAACTGCTTTCAGTAAATTTTTTAGTAACGTAAGTGCAACGGCAGTTACAAAAGGTTTTTTGTACCGAAAGCATAGCGGTAGGTACAGAAGTTTCCCACCTCTTGGAGTATTTTTACCTTCACTCCCTAATACTTCGCGAAATTGTCAAAAAATTTTTTGTTATGTTAGGAAAAGCAATCAATTTGTAAAAACAGCGTAGTTTAGCGGTTTAAAGCGACAAATTGAATAAAAAACTGAAATATTATGTCAATTATAAAAGTCAGAACATTCATAATGTTGTTGACGAACCTCGATAATAACGATAATATAGCGATACGTTCACACTTTGTTTGGATGAAGTGTGATAAATATCAGAGATAATAATCGGGGGGATTATTTGTGAAATGCAATTTAAAAAAGCTTTCGTTCCTGTTATTTGGGTTAGTCTTAATGCTTGCTGCTTGTGGTAGTGGTGGCTCTAGTTCATCTGATTCAAAAGGAAAAGAAACGAATAATGCAAGTGAGAGCGGCAATGCAGATGACAAAACATATAAAATCGGGATCACTCAAATTGTTGAGCACCCATCTTTAAATGCTGCCACTGAAGGGTTCAAAAAAGCAATTGAAGACTCAGGCTTAAAAGTTGAGTACGATTCGCAAATAGCGCAAGGGGATAACAGTCTTAATACAACGATTGCAAACAATCTAGTAAGTGCAAACGTAGATTTAATATTTGCTAACTCTACGCCGTCTGCACAAGCGGCAGCGACAGCAACTAGCGATATTCCAATTATCTTTACTTCTGTAACAGATGCTGTTGGCGCACAGCTCATTGATTCTATGGAGAAGCCAGGAAAAAATGTAACAGGTACGATCGATTTACATCCTGATACTATTTCAAAGACAGTGGCTTTCTTAAAGGAACTTGGTGCCAAAAACGTTGGTATGGTCTACAACGCTGGTGAGCAAAACTCAGTAGCACAAGTAAAAGAAGTGAAAAAAGTTATGGGCGAGCAAGGCCTAACAATTGTTGAGGCATCTGCGGCAACTTCTGCGGAAGTAAAACAGGCAACTGAATCATTAATCGGTAAAGTAGATGCATTCTATATTATTACTGATAATACAGTAGTTTCTGCTTTAGAATCTGTTATTGATGTAGCGAATGCTAATAAATTGCCACTTATTGTAGGGGAGCTTGACTCTGTTGAACGTGGTGGCTTAGCTGCATATGGTTTTGAATATTTCGACATCGGTTACGAGGCAGGTCAAATGGCTGTGAAGATTCTAAAAGGAGAAGCAACACCTGCTGATATGCCAGCACAATACCCACAAAACTTAAAACTAGTAATCAATAAAAAAGTAGCGGATGATTTAGAAATCGAAATTAAAGATTCTTGGGGTGCAGAGCTTTTAGAAAAGTAATGGACTGATATGGTCATCTGATCAAGCAAAGCGGGGGAGAACTAAACTGCCCCCGCTTTATCTTCTTTTAGAGTGAAAAGTTTAAAGAGTTTTTATGATTCATAGAAATACCTAAGGGTTTAGCACGACGTCATGTGATAACCCTTTGACCTATATCCATGAGCTCATCATCGAAAGTTGGGATGATATTTATTAAAACGTATTCCATGTATATTAGTTGATTGGAGTGGAGACTGGGCGACTCCTTGGGGATTAGCGTCACAGATGAGACCCTGGAGCGAGCAACGCGAGTGAAGCGGCTCATCGGACGCCCCCAGGAAAGCGCCCAGTCGGAACGGAAATCAACCTTACTTTATGATGATGAGCCAATTTAACATGTTGAGCTCCATTATTTTGGGAATGGGGCACAAGTAAGAATTTTTAATAAAAATTAGTTTAAGAAATGATTAGGAGATGATTCAACTATGTTTTTAGCAATGTTTGGCGCAGTGGAGCAAGGAATCATCTATGCAATTATGGCACTTGGTGTGTATTTAACATTCCGCGTGTTAGATTTTCCGGATTTAACGGTTGATGGAAGCTTTGTAACAGGGGCGGCTACAGCGGCGACGATGGTTCTGCTTGGCTACCACCCGATGTTAGCGACTTTAGTGGCAATTGTTGCTGGATTTATTGCTGGATGTATGACAGGGATTCTTCACACAAAAGGGAAAATTAACCCACTATTATCGGGGATTTTAATGATGATTGCTTTGTATTCTATTAACCTACGAATCATGGGGTTAACTGCAGAAAATACGATAGGTCGTCCGAATATTCCACTATTGAACTCAGAGACTATATTTTCAAAGTTTCAAGCATTTTGGAGTAATTTAGGTATCGATGCTGCGATCAATAACCTATTAACAAGCATCGGCATTCAGCAAGTTCCGTCTACATGGAGTACGTTGATTGTAGTATTAATCATCACGATTTTAATTAAGGTAATAGCAGACTGGTTCTTAAAAACTGAGGTCGGACTGGCTATTCGAGCAACTGGTGATAATAAGCGTATGATTCGTAGCTTTTCAGCAAATACAGATACACTTATTATTCTAGGGCTAGGACTTTCTAACGCACTTGTCGCATTTTCTGGAGCTTTAATCGCACAGTATTCGAAGTTCTCAGATGTAAGTATGGGGATTGGGATGATTGTGATCGGTCTTGCTTCTGTTATTATCGGTGAAGCAATCTTTGGTACAAAAACGATTATGCGCACAACTTTTGCTGTCATTGCGGGGGCTATTATTTACCGTATCATTTTAGCATTAGCATTACGTGTTGAATTCCTTGATTCGGGAGATATGAAATTAATAACAGCTATCATTGTTATTTTAGCGTTGGTTTTACCTCAATTTGTTAGTAAAAGTAAGGAACGAAAACGAAAGGTGAAGCGTGCAGCAGAGCGTGCACAAGTAAATGCAGTAGAGCAAGGAGGGAATGGCCTTGCTTAAATTACACGGCATTAATAAAGTTTTTAATGAAGGTACGCCTGACGAAAAAGTCGCACTTGCTGAAATTAATTTGCATTTAAAGTCAGGTGACTTTGTGACAATCATTGGTAGTAATGGTGCCGGTAAGTCGACCATGATGAATATGATTTCAGGTGCCTTAACGCCAGATTTCGGCTCGGTTTTAATTGATGGGAACGAGGTTACGGCTTTACCAGAATACAAGCGTTCTCACTATATCGGTCGTGTGTTTCAGGACCCAATGGCTGGTACAGCGCCAACAATGACGATTGAGGAAAACTTAGCGTTAGCTTACTCGCGTAATAAGAGTAGAGGATTGCGTATTGGTGTTGATAAAAAGCGTCGAGAATTTTTCAAGGAATCGTTGGAGATGTTGGGTCTAAATCTAGAAAATCGCCTATCTGCAAAGGTCGGCTTACTTTCTGGTGGGGAACGTCAAGCGCTGTCTTTATTAATGGCAACGTTCACGAAGCCATCGATTTTATTACTAGATGAGCATACGGCGGCACTTGACCCATCTCGTGCAGAGTTAATTACACGCATTACGAAATATTTAGTTGAGAAAGATAGCTTAACAACATTAATGGTCACGCACAATATGCAACAGGCATTAGATTTAGGTAACCGACTGATTATGATGGATAAAGGTCAAATCATTTTAGAAGTTGGCGAGGATCGTAAGCATGAATTGACTATTCCAGATTTAATGGCAGAGTTCGAACGTATCCGCGGTGAGAAAATGAACTCAGACCGTGCGTTATTAGGATCATGATGACGAAACGCTCATACATAGGTATGGGCGTTTTTTCTGCTGAAAGTTGGGTGGTAAATCGATAAAGTGCATTATAATCTAGCTAAAGGAGGTGAAAGTATGCTACTGAAAAAGCGGGAAGTCTCATCGAAGCAACGGGTGTTAGAAATGGTTGAGAGGCGGTTACCGAAATCTCACGCTAAGTATGATTATTTTCAAGAAATGCTAAGGAGAACAAGGGCAGGGTACGCTGGTGAGCAAAGAGTAGATAAAGAATGGCAAGAGATCTATTTGCAGCATGCGCATTATTTATTGCATGATGTTCAGCTTAAAGTTGAAGGTGGATTAATACATCAAATGGATACATTATTCATGTCGCAAAATTTTGTTTTAATAGTAGAAATCAAAAATATTGCTGGGCGTGTTGATTATATGGAAGATAACCATCAATTTATTAGAGTTACCTCTGATGGAAGAGTAGATGGTTTTCGTAATCCATTCGATCAGGTGAAGCGACATGCCAGGTTTTTGCATCGATTATTTCAAATGAGTGGGCATCATCTACCTATTGAAACTATAGTCGTTTCTGCAAATCCAAGTATGATTATGTCACCCACTTTCTTGTCACAGCCAATTATTCATGTAAGTGGCTTGGCTGAAAGGGTAGAGCAACTGTTCCAGCAACATCAACAAGTCTATCTAAGTGAAAATGATTTGAGAGAACTATCAACGCATATTCTAAAGATGCACACACCAACTCAATGGACCCTAGATATTAAAGTGGATGAATTGAAGAAGGGTGCACTATGCTCGCATTGTCATTTTGACCATGTCCTACGTTACACTCATGGGAAATGGCGTTGTAGCAATTGCCAATCGATTGATAATCAATCAATGTTACTCGCATTACATGATTTTCGATTAATGGTGGGCAACAATATAAAAAATGCTCAATTTCGTGATTTTTTTGATATTGACTCAGAGAAAGCAGCTTATCATTTATTGAAAAAGCTAAAATTTGAAGCGATAGGTGAAAATAAAAACAGGGAATATGTAATTCCTACCAATTTGTTGGAATAAATGTAAGCGGCGCAAACTATCGGTGCGGTCAGATAGTGTCGCTTGTAAGGTAGATGTCGATATTTATAAAAAGTTGGTCGATAAAATGCTGAAAAGTCTCGATAAACGAGAGAAAAGTCTCGATAAACAAGAGAAAAGTTTCGATAAACCCCAAAATTGTTTCGATAAACCTCTCATCCCCGCAAAAAAGCCACACTCACATAGAAGTGTGACTCTTTATTTTAGACTAGTAAGCCGAATAGTTGAATGTCGTTGTTTACTTCTTTGTATTTGAAGCCAAATTCATTCATGCGTGCTAGTAAACCTTCGTAGTCGTCACGATTACCAAGTTCAATGCCGACTAAGGCAGGACCACTTTCTTTATTGTTTTTCTTTGTATATTCGAAAGTTGTAATGTCATCATTTGGTCCGACAACACTTGTTAGGAATTGGCGAAGTGCGCCTGCACGCTGTGGGAAGTTTACGATGAAGTAATAGAGTAAGCCTTCATGAATTAAAGATTTTTCTTTAATCTCCTGCATACGCCCGATGTCATTATTACCACCGCTAATGATGATAACGACTGATTTGCCTTTAATTTCTTCCTTATAATAGTCGAGTGCTGCAACTGATAATGCCCCAGCAGGCTCTGCGATAATGGCATGTTTATTATAAAGATCTAAAATCGTTGTACATACTTTTCCTTCTGGTACTAGTACGATGTCGTCTAAATAGCGACGACAAACATCATATGTGTGATGGCCGACGCATTTCACGGCGGCACCATCTACGAACTTGTCAATCCAATTAAGTGCCACTGCACCACCTTCTGAAAATGCAGCCTTCATACTACCCGCCCCAGCAGGCTCTACACCGATAATTTTGCTAGTAGGGGAAAGGTTTTTCACGTAGGCAGAAACACCTGACATTAAGCCGCCGCCACCGATACTACCAAATAGGTAGTCGATTGGTTCCTCCATGTCATTCATAATTTCAACGGCAACCGTTCCTTGGCCAGCGATGACATCAAAATCGTCAAATGGATGGATAAAGATTTTATTGTGTTCTTCGCAGTAAGCGAATGCACTTTCTGCAGAATCATCAAACGTATCGCCCGCTAAAATAATTTCCACATAATCGCGACCAAACATACGCACTTGATCGATTTTTTGCTTAGGTGTTGTTTGGGGCATAAAAATACTTGCTTGAATTTTCAGTTGAGCACAGGCGTAAGCAACACCTTGAGCATGGTTGCCTGCACTTGCACAAACAACACCGGCGTGGCGAGCCTCTTCTTCAATTTTTTTAATCTTATAATAGGCACCACGAAGTTTAAATGAGCGTACATGCTGTAAATCTTCGCGTTTAAAATAAATGCTAGCTCCGTATTTCTCAGATAAATAATCATTTTTTTGTAGCGGCGTGTGCACCACTACGTCTTTTAAAAAATGATGTGCAATTAAGATATTTTCTACTTGCACAGTTTTAGTGTCAGCAGCTTCCATAGTATACATCCTCCGTTATACGTTAAAACATTTATCTATGATAGCACATTTTATAAGTTTTTTGTCATTAATTTTTAGTAAATTCTAAATTTTCGGTGTCTATTTTAACTTCTTTCAGTGGGTGTCCAAACATTCAAGGATTTTTGTAGAAATAAAGGAACGCCCATTTCTTCATAACGAAAATGGTCAAGCATATACTAGAGTACTTTAGGACAAGTAGGAGGGTATGTAATTGGAAATCATTCAAGGAATTCTATCTACATACATTCAATTTTTCGATTGGGAAATGTGGAAAGAAATTTTATCAGACCCCGTATCTTGGGGGTTAATATCAACACTCATCATTATTGAAGGTTTACTGTCAGCAGATAATGCACTCGTCTTGGCAGTACTGGTCAAACATTTACCAGACAAGCAACGTAAACGTGCGTTAATGTATGGTATGTTGGGTGCTTACTTTTTCCGATTTTTGTTTATCGGAATAGGCGTTTATTTAGTAGATTTTTGGTTTATTAAATTGTTAGGAGCTTTGTATTTAGGTTGGCTTTGTATCGCCCATTTCTTGCGAATTGGGGCAGAGGATAGTGTCAAGGAAGTCAAAAAATCAGGGATAATGGTTCGTGTTTTTGGGACATTTTGGGCGACTGTCATTTCAGTAGAGCTAATGGATATTGCCTTTTCAATTGACGCGATTTTTGCCGCATTTGCAATTTCTAATCAAATTTGGATCTTACTAATAGGGGGGATGCTAGGGATTTTAATGATGAGAACCATTGCAGGCTTATTTTTAATCATGATTGAAAAAATACCAGAACTAGAGGCGGCGGCATTTATTATTATCGGCATTATAGCGCTGAAAATGCTAGTTAGTATCATTGGTGTTCACGTTCCACACTATATGTTCTTTGTCGTGCTAATTATTGTATTTTCTATAACTTTCTTTGTTCATATTTTAAAGAAATTAAAAGTCGCTTAAATCAATTATGCCTCGGCATAATTGCGTCTGGAATCGGCTTTGTGCTTGCACAAAGAACTCCTTTCCGATTCCGTGACATCCGCCGGAGGCCATAACTTCTTTCAGCGGATGTTTGGACACCTGCTGAAAATTAACTTAAACCCGTTTTCATCTCATCACCTATAGAGGTGGGAGACTTCTGTACCTGTCGCTTTACTTTCGCTACCAAAACACTTGTACCTGCCGCTTCGCTTTCGATCAAAAGACACCCGCTGAAAGAAGTTAAAAACGGTTCTGTTCTCATTAAAAAAGAGGACAGAACCGTTTTGTTTTTATCAAGGAAACTATGGATTTTTTTGCTAGTGGAACCTAAAGCATAGTCGTCTAGGCTAAAGCGCTACATCTTTGAGTTCGCTTCGATCTCTCGGGCAAAAGTGGTGGAGCATTTACTTTTGCATCGGGCTCTCCAGCGCATTTGTTCTTATTTTACATATTGGTCAGGGTTGACGATGTAGAACTTTTCAACATTTAACCAGCTTTCGCTCATTGGTTCACCGTTATCGATGCGTTTTTCTGTTTCTTGCATCATCCAAGCTGTTTGGGATGCATGTGCTTGTAATGCTTTAATTTTATCCGTCTTCATTTCACGAATATCGACGACAATATGGGGCTCTCCATTTTTTTCGATGGTATCATTGGCAAAGGCACATCCATATACTTGAGGACGTGCAGCTTTTGGCATACGGCGGACAGCCTCAACTACGGCACGTGCTGTTGCTTCATGGTCTGGATGGACTGCAAAGCCAGGTAAGAATGTAATGATAAGAGAAGGTGATAACTCTTCTATTAAACCTTCAACAAGCTTTACCATTTTTTCATCGTCTTCAAATTCAATCGTTTTATCACGGAAACCAAGCATACGTAAATCTTGTATTCCCATAGCCTCTGCAGCTGCAATAAGCTCCTTACGTCGAATTTCTGGTAAGGATTCACGCGTAGCAAAAGGCGGATTTCCTAAATTACGGCCCATTTCCCCTAAAGTTAAACAGGCATATGTAACAGGAGTATTCATTTTCTTTGTATAGTAGGCAATCGTTCCAGCAACTGAAAAAGCCTCATCATCTGGGTGAGGGTAAACAATCAAAATGTGACGTTGTGGCTCTAAATTCAAATAGTCGTCCTCCTTAATACGTAAATGGCGTTTCACTAATTTCTAGTGCGATCGCCAATTTACCAGAGTAGTCTAGTCCAGCCATTAATAAACGGCCTAAATCATCTAATTCGAAATGTGTGATGCCTTGAGCATAAACCCAACCATGCGCCATTTTTAATCCGACACGATGGGGTGAATCATCTACCACTTTAGCAAGCTCATAGTTGATTTTGGCATTGCGAATAAAAGCACCTGCATTAAAAAATTTCTCATCAAAATGTGCTGCATAAGAACCGTTCGTCGTCTCAAGATGAATATAAACGTCTTTGTTGGCGAAAGAATTTAATAATTCCTGCAACGTTTTTACTTGTACTTCTTGCACCTTAACACTCCTCTCGATTATTTCTCCTTTAAGTATAGTTAAAAAAGATGACAAAGGGAAATCGAAAGGCTTTGGTGCCGACCCAATCATAAATGTTATTAACGGAATACGGAAATTTCTTTATTTTAAAAAAACTATTTTCTACTATTATTAGGGTTAATTACTTGAAAAAACTATTTTGATGTATCAATATAGGACACATGAAACAGATTAATATAAATTGAATTGTGTCGTTATAATTTGTATGCGGTTTCATAAATAAAATATGGGGAGATTGATACTATGATTTATGCAAATCCTAATACTCCGGGTGCAGTAGTAAATTTCAAAGAAAAATATGATAACTTTATCGGTGGCGAATGGGTTTCTCCAGTAAAAGGTCAATACTTTGAAAATAAAACACCAGTAACAGGTCAAGTTTTCACAAAAGTAGCTCGTTCAACAGTTGAAGATATTGAGCTTGCTCTTGATGCAGCACACGCAGCAAAAGATGCATGGGGTAAAACAAGCGCAACTGAGCGTGCATCTATTTTAAATAAAATCGCAGATCGTATTGAAGAAAACTTAGAAATGATTGCTGTTGCAGAAACATGGGATAATGGTAAAGCAGTTCGCGAAACTTTAAACGCAGATATTCCTTTAGCGATTGATCACTTCCGTTATTTTGCAGGTGTTATCCGTGCACAAGAAGGACGTACAACACAATTAGATAACGACACTGTTGCATACCACTTCCAAGAGCCACTAGGTGTAGTTGGCCAAATCATTCCTTGGAACTTCCCAATCTTAATGGCTGCTTGGAAAATTGCTCCTGCACTTGCAGCAGGTAACTGTATCGTGATGAAACCAGCTGAGCAAACGCCAGTTTCATTATTAGTGTTAATTGAAACAATTCAAGACATCCTACCAAAAGGCGTACTTAACATTGTAAACGGCTTTGGTGTTGAAGTTGGTAAACCACTTGCAACGAACAAAAGAATTGCAAAAGTTGCTTTTACTGGTTCAACAGCTGTTGGTCGCCAAATTATGCAATATGCAACTGAAAATATTATTCCTGTAACGTTAGAGCTAGGTGGTAAATCACCAAACGTATTCTTTGAGGACGTAATGGCTTCAGATGATGAATATTTAAATAAAGCAATTGAGGGCTTTGTGATGTTCGCATTAAACTCAGGTGAAATTTGTACTTGTCCTTCACGTGCACTTGTTCAAGAATCCATTTACGATAAATTCATTGAACTTGCATTAGAACGCGTAAAAGCTATTAAAATTGGTAATCCATTAGATACAGAAGTCATGATGGGGGCTCAAGCTTCTAACGAACAAAAACAAAAAATCCTTTCTTACCTAAAACTTGGTAAAGAAGAAGGTGCTGAGTGCTTAATAGGCGGAGAAGAAAATATTCTTGAAGGCGACCTTGCAGGAGGTAACTACATTAAACCAACAGTTTTCAAAGGTCACAATAAAATGCGTATCTTCCAAGAAGAAATCTTTGGTCCAGTGCTTGGCGTGACTACATTCAAAGATTTCGATGAAGCAATGGAAATTGCAAATGATACAGAATATGGTTTAGGTGCTGGTGTTTGGTCACGTTCTGGTGACATTGCTTACCGTGCAGGTCGAGCTATTCAAGCTGGTCGTGTTTGGACAAACACTTATCATCAATATCCAGCGGGTGCTGCATTTGGTGGGTTCAAACTTTCTGGTATCGGTCGTGAAAACCACGCAATGATGTTAGATCACTACCAACAAACTAAATGTCTTTTAGTAAGCTACAAAAAAGAAGCACAAGGATTTTTCTAATACCAAGGGATGAATAACAACATGGCAGAACGAGTTATTGCAACAAAAGAGGGTTTAAATTTGATAGAGCTAATTAAGAGTAGGCATGGCGCTATCATGTTTTATCAATCTGGAGGTTGCTGTGATGGCTCTGCACCGATGTGTTATGTAGAAGGAGATTTTAAAATTGGTGAAAACGATATCTATCTTGGTACAATAGGTGACGTTCCTTTTTACATTCATAGAGCGCAATATGAATATTTTAAGCATACGCAATTGATTATTCATGCGATTGAGGGCAGAGGTACAAGTTTTTCTTTAGATAGTGTTGAAAATATGCATTTCATTACAAACTCTAGAGTATTCACAACAGAAGAGTATGAAGAAGTAATAAAGCTCTTTTAATTGATTGCATTTATTAATCTATTAAGATTTTTAAGCAATATTCTTGAAAAAATTATCGTAATGTATCAATATAATGAGTGTGAAAACAAACTTGTACAAAATGTGTTATTTTGTATTGTATACGGTTTCACAAATGAAAAGATACTGCGACCATGATTTCTTCCTAAACTGACAGTTAAGCAGCATGTAATGTTAAAGGGAATTTTAAACTACGTAATAACGAATTCTATCTTGGTACAATAGATGACGTCCCTTTGACATTGAGATGTGTAGCTGTGACAAGGGAAGAAGACGGAAAGATCATTATCATAGTATAGTAAAAAAGCCGCGATTCTCTTTTATGACGGAGAATCGCGGCTTTTAATATCGGTTGAGCTTTCGTTCTATGGATTCTAAGCGATTGTTGACATTCTGTAGTTGTTTATACATTTGTTTAAATTGTAGATTTTGATCCTGTGCTTGTGAAGATTTTTCTTGAGCCAATTCCTCTTCCTCCTGGAATGCTAATATCGTGGCGAGGGTTGATAATGAATAACCGAGTGTTAAAACAATTGATGAAATTACTTCTACTTTTGAAGCGGTTAGTTCTCCAGAGAGTAATCCTCGCTCTTCTTTTAATTCTTCAGGTTTTTGCTTTTTCATTTTGCTCCCTCCCATATAAAGCTAATATATGGTTTATGGAGTAGTAGCGAATCTTGTCCAATACTTTTTAGCAGTAACATATTACGAGGATAAAGTTTCAAAAAATCAAACGTAAAATATTAATCATTTAGTTGCTCATCATAATAAAGACACTAATGGCTTTATTGTATCTGGTCACTTAAATGCTTCTGCGGGTATCGTTGAAAAAAGTATCGGTGCAGAAGTTTTGTATTATGACCAAGTAGGAGTTGCTCAAAAAGTTGTAAATGCTATTTGTGAATCAAGTAGCATGACAAACCGTGGAGCGAAAAAACGTACCGATTTAGGTGTGTTAGCTCGCACATATGATCCAGCTATTTTAATTGAGTTTGGCTTTGTTAATAGCAGAAAAGATGTCGAACTGATGGACAAACACTTTGAAACCATTTGCCAAGTAGTAGCTAGAGAATTAGCAGCACACAAATACAACGTGGAATCCGTGTTCATCGGCTATGAAAACAGAAGCTGAAAACTATATCACACAGGCAGTAAAGGATGGTATTATTCAGTCTTCACATTTGAAGGATTTACAAAGTGGGGTAATGACAACTGATCGTATGTTAGGTTTGTGTATCACGATTCAACAAAGACGTAGTAAATAGAAAATTAAAGGTCTGAACCAGTTAGTATCAGGCTCAGACCTTTAATTTTATTTTCCTGTATACTTCCACTGTAGACGTGCTCCACCAATATTGTAACCATAATCACCAGTTGTAGTAACAGCACCAGATAATGTTGAACGGTATGCATGACCAACATATTTAGTAATATTAATAGATCCACTTTTACCGGAAATATCCGTTCTGCCTAGTGAAAAACCACTAGAGATATCCGTTGTTGCTATCGTTCCGCTAAAAGACTTGAATTTATATCCTTTGCTCATAACAACTTCCCACGAAATTTTATTTGTATTTACATCTACCCAAAAATTAGCTTTTGCAATTTCTTTCTTTTTTTCGAAAATTGAAAATGGTGCAATTAGTATATAATATTATATTGATACAATAAATATTTCCAACCAAAATAAAGCAAGGAGTGTAATATAATGGATGAATCCCGATATTATACAGAAATATCTTTTCTAACTAATTCACCAACTCAATCTGATTACCTTAGGGAGCAATTTCAAGAATTAATTCAAAAATTTAATTTAAAGTTTCAACAACTCTCTAAAATGTTTGATATGCCCATAAATGAGATAGAAAATTTAATGAAAGGTTCAATTGACATTACAGACCAAAAATTCGAAGAGATTGAGTATAAATTAACAATGTTGAATTTTGGTTTTGAAGGTTTTGATGCAAAAGAAAGAGTAAAAGTAATATTGAATACTTTGTTAACTGAATACGAGTTAACGATGGAAAACTTGTCTAAAATTATTAATGTAGAAGAAAAAGAACTTATAGATTTTAAGGAAGATCAAATACTAGAAAAAACTATAGAAGTAAAGATAGGTGTGAATATCATCATGCTTAATTTTGTTTTACATAAATAATACTCAAGCCTAGGTACTTAATTAATTTTGAGCCTGGGCTTTTCTAGTTATAAATAAAAAGTCACTCATTTTGTAAAATTGAGTGACTTGTTTAATTAAATTTAGATATATTTCTCTACCTACCTGCCCATCGGTATTTTATTTTTTCTTATTAATGTTCCCCACAAAGTTCCCCAAATGTATTCTTTTGTTTTCTTTTGTTTTCTTACATAGATATTCACGATAATTAAAAAATAGCGTAAACATTAGTTTTATAAAGGGTTTCATAAAATCTATTCTGTAGTTTTCCGAACCTATCCATATATGAGTGATATCGATCAGGTAGCCTCAATCTCAGCTGCTAAGCATAGTCGTAGAGATTGTGTGACAGCTTCAACGGATTCTGTCGACTTCCTGCATCCAATTCGCCCGACTGATTCTGTATACTTCGAATCTTATGTAACATGGACAGGGACGTCTTCAATGGAGGTTTTCGTAAAGGTCATTGCTGAAAATTTGAAAACGGGGGAACGCAAGGTAGCAGCGACAGCATTAATAACCTTTGTCGCATTAGATGAAAATAATAAACCAGCCCCAGTTCCACGCGTCATTCCTGAAACAGTAGAGGAGGCAAAGCTACATGAAACTGCATCTGAACGAGCGAAGGTCCGTGCAGAGCGTAAAAAGGAAAGTAAGGCATTGGCTCAATTCATTTCGATGAATGATCCATGGGATTATCGGCTCGAAATGATGGAGAACGCTTATATGTAAGAGAGGCATCTGATTAGTATCGTTTTACTAATCAGATGCCTTTTATGTTTAGATTTCTGTCACTGTTACTTGTGGTGCGCCAAATCGAGATTTTGCACCGTGCATAACTGGTCCTACATAGTCATTTAACGCCCAACCGTGAGCGATTGCAGCGGAAACGAATTCTTTCGCTTCGATAACAGCTTCTTTCACGGAAAGCCCGTTAGCAAGGTTTGCTGTCACTGAAGCAGCAAATGTACAGCCAGCCCCATGGTTATAAGTAGAAGCGACTTTTTCAGATTCTAATAAGTAGAATTTTTCACCGTCGAAGAATAAGTCGGTTGCTTTTTCAGTAGCTAACGCTTTTCCGCCTTTAATCACAATAGCTTTAGCACCTAGTTCATGAATTTTACGAGCTGCCGTTTTCATCTCTTCAATTGTGTTTGGAGTTCCAGTTCCAGCTAATTGTCCAGCCTCAAACAGGTTTGGTGTTGTCACTGCAGCCAATGGTAAAAGATGTTGAATCATCGCATCTGTGTTACCAGGATTCAATACTTCATCTTCTCCTTTACATACCATTACAGGGTCAATGACAACATTTGGCGTACCGGATTTTGAGATGGCATCACCAGCAATACGAATGATTTCTTCCGTTGACAGCATACCAGTTTTTATTGCGTCAATGCCTGTTGAAAGAGCAGTATCGATTTGCTTTTGTAAAAGCTCTGTTGGCAATGGTGTTACATTATGTGCCCAACCGTTTGGCTCCATTGTTACAACAACCGTTAATGCCACCATGCCATAAGTGCCGTGTTCTTGGAATGTTTTAAGATCAGCTTGCATACCTGCGCCGCCTGATGTATCGGAACCAGCAATTGTTAAAGTTTTTTTAAGAGCCATGATGATAGATCTCCTTTATAGATAAAAGTTTTAAAATTACCATCTAGTATAGACTTATTCTGATTCTGTAAAAATAGTCAGAATAAGATATTTTTACAAGGTCAGTTTTAACTTCTTTCAGTAGGTGTCCAACCATCCGCTGTCGCTTCGCTTTCGCGCAAAAAACAACGTGTTGGCCTAAAGCCTCAGAACGCAATTATGCTGGGGTGTAATTGATCTGATGCTTGAATTCGACATTATTTTTTTGTACCGTTGTAAGAAGAGAAAGGGGCTTATATTAAGATGAAACAAGTATTTATGAATGATTGGCAAGCAATACTTGCAGATGAATTAGACAAAACTTACTATAAAGAGCTGCGTCAATTTGTAGCACATGAATATTCAACACAAACTATTTATCCACCAATGAATGACATCATGAATGCATTTAATACAACAGCTTATCATGATGTAAAGGTCGTAATTTTAGGCCAGGACCCATATCATGGACCCCATCAAGCACACGGATTAAGTTTTTCAGTCATGCCAGGAATCAAACATCCACCAAGCTTGCGAAATATGCTGCAAGAGTTACAGGAGGATCTTGGTTGTTCAATCCCTCAAAACGGTACATTAACAAAATGGTCACAGCAAGGTGTAATGTTATTGAATACAGTATTAACAGTTCGAGCAGGTCAGGCCCATTCTCATAAAGAGCAAGGGTGGGAGCAATTTACGGATGCTGTTATTGATAAATTAGCCTCAAGAGAAAAACCGATTATTTTTGTACTTTGGGGCAAACCAGCACAGCGGAAAAAATCAATCATCCGTAATTATTCAACACCTCATGCCATTTTAGAAGCACCTCACCCAAGTCCTCTTAGTGCCTATCGAGGTTTTTTTGGCAGTAAACCGTATTCGAAAATAAATGCACAGCTAGTACAATGGGGAGAGCAGCCAATTGATTGGTCTCTAGCGTAGATTGGCACAAATCGTTTACTTTATACACTTATAGATTCATGTTACAGTTAATAATAGAAGAAAGTGAGGGGCAACGATGAAGGTAAATTGTTTCAAATGTCAATATTTTAAAGTAACATGGGACCCACAAACGCCACGGGCCTGTGTAGCATATGGCTTTAAAACAAAGCAAATACCATCCGTTGTGGTTAAACAATCCTCGGGCACGGACTGTCTAAAATTTGTGCCAAAAGCAGAAAGTGGGAGAATGCAATGATTCCTTATCAAGCCGTTATTCAACAACTTGAAAAACAATTATCGGGTGTAAAAAATACGGGGAACGAACAGCAAATTCGCGAAGCTTTAACAGCAATCCGAGCATTATGTGATGTGGTATTAGACTCACCTGATGGCATTTCGAAAGCGCAGTCAAAACATTTGCCACAAATGCTAGTATCAGAGCCGAAGCAATCAAGTTTATACACAGCAAAAATTGAAGAAGAAGACGGGGCAAATGGCGATTCAATTTTTGACTTTTAATTATCTTCATTCAGCGAAGACTCCCACCTCTGAAGGTGGCTAGATGAATGCGGATATGGTTCCTTTTCAGTTGGTGTCCCAACGCCTACTGAAATAGGGGAACTCAGTCTAAGAACGCCACGTCCTGTGGCAATTTATCTGTGCGAAAGCGAAGCGACAGCAACAAGGTTTTATCTGTGCGAAAGCGAAGCGACAGCAACAAGGTTTTATCTGTGCGAAAGCGAAGCGACAGCAACAACAACAACAACACACGACTAAGGGAACGACATCACGTTGGCCCAAAGCCTCCGGCGGATGTCACGGATTTTGAAAGGAATGAATTGTGCAGGCACAATTCAAAATCCGGACGCAATTACGCCGAGACGAAATTGATTAAAGGTAGGGGGAATGACATGAAAAAATTTATTGTGACAGGTGCACTCCACGGCTTTTTGGCAGTGGCATTAGGTGCATTCGGTGCACATGCTTTAGAAGGAGTTCTAGACGATTATGGGCGTGGGGTTTGGGAAACAGCTGTTCAGTACCAAATGTTTCATGCCACTGCTTTACTAGTCGTTGGCTTATTGATGAGCTCCAAACTACTAGGAGAGGTAAAGCAGTTAAATTTAGCTGGAATCTTTTTCAACCTCGGTATTGTCTTCTTTTCAGGAAGCTTATATGTACTGGCAATCAGTGGCATTAAAGTCCTAGGCGCAGTCACACCAATTGGTGGAGTACTATTTTTAGCTGGATGGGTTTTAATCATAGTGTCTGCCATTAAACATGCTCGTTAATAAAATTTAGATGAACGTACTCCTTCACCGTTATATGTGAGGGAGTTTTTTGTTGGTAGTTGCAACAGCTAGTGACAATGCTCCAATATGAAAAAAGCTCGGATATAAAAAGAATTTATACGGTTTCTCCACAATATAATTTCTAGAGAATAATAGTTTTAATTCCTATTTTTATTGTAAGAATTTATAGTACACTGTTATTACCAGAAGAGTTCGACAAATAGAGAGAGGTTTAGTGATATGGAGAAGCTATATACATTACTAGATAATAACTATGATGAAATGGTTGCGATTCGTCGACATCTACATGAATATCCGGAATTATCCTTTGAGGAAGTAGAAACACCAGCTTATGTAGCTGCTTTTCATCGTGCTTTAGGACATGAAGTTCGTGAGCATGTAGGAAAGCGTGGGGTAGTCGCAACATTACATGGTGGGAAACCAGGAAAAACAGTAGCATTGCGAGCTGATTTTGATGCGTTAGCGATACAGGAAGAAAATGATGTTCCTTATAGGTCAAAAATTGATGGTAAAATGCATGCATGTGGACACGATGGTCATACCGCGACTTTACTTGGGCTGGCTAAGGCACTCAATGCAATGAAGGATGATCTTGCAGGTAATGTAGTATTTATCCATCAGCATGCGGAAGAAATTGCACCAGGTGGAGCAAAGCCGATGATTGAAGATGGCTGTCTAGACGGGGTAGACGTTATTTTCGGTACACATTTATGGGCACCAACACCATTGGGAGATATTTTGGTTAGAGATGGAGCAATTATGGCTGCTGCGGATAAAGTGGAAATCATGATTCAAGGTAAAGGTGGTCATGGTGCGGAGCCGCATCATTCTATTGATGCTGTTGCTCTTGCTTCACAGTTTGTTGTCAATGCTCAGCAGCTTATATCTAGACGCATTGATCCATTAAAATCAGCGGTTTTAACAATTGGCCATTTTGAGGCGATTAACCCTTTCAATGTTATTGCTGAACGAGTTGTGCTAGCGGGAACGGTGCGTACTTTTGAGGAGCAAGTACGTAGACAGATGGAGAAAGAGATTGAAGCTGTACTAAATGCCACTTGTCTAGCTTTTGGTGCAAGCTATGAATATCGTTATACAAGAGGCTATCCCCCTGTTTACAATCATATGAAAGAAACAGAATTTATTGCTCGACTTGCAGCAGATGTACCAGGAGTGGAAAATATAATAACGTGTCCACCGTTTATGATAGGTGAGGACTTTGCGTATTATTTAGAGAATGTACCTGGTACATTTTTCTTCACAGGTGCCAAAAAGCCTGAGTGGGAAGTGGCATATCCTCATCATCATGCACGCTTTGACTTTGATGAACGTGCAATGTTGATTGCTGCCAAAACATTAGGAAAAGCAACATTGCAGTATTTACAAGAAAAACAATAGTAAGCTCCCATGAACGTTCTATATGGCTTGAACTTACAATAAAAATTGGCATGCTAGGACGTATCCTAACATGCCAATTTTTCCCTTACCCGTGGGAAGCGGTGTGAAATATATTACGGATTTTGATTAAAATAAACCATTTCCTCATCATATTCAGCAAAATCAAAGTAAATCATCGGGAATAGGAAACGGTGATTTGATTTGAGTTCACGAAGAATAACATGATCTCGACCAGCAGCCTCTACAACACCTCGCACAACTTTTGTGTTTTTACCTTGTTCAATGGCATGCTCGAAAGAAAAATGGAAGGTACCAGGTTTTCCGCGATTCAAACGCAAAATATTTTCAATATAGGATTCCTCACGTCCAGGTGGTCGTCCGTTTTGAAGTGTTGCTGGAGGAGGAGGAGTCATTGGTTGTTGCGTTGTCGGTGTCCAATAATAAGGCATCATAAGTTATCAACCTTCTTTCTTTTAGATTTGAGGACAATCCTCTTCGGTAGGCGAGAAAAAGCAATGCACTTTGTATCTTCCCGTGTTCCACTGACCATACCATTATGCAGGACAATCTTCTTCAGGTCTGAAAAACCATAGCGAACGAGTTGTTGGATGGAACCCTTATCCTTGGATAACTCTATTTGCCAATCTAATGACTTAATCACGTGCTCGCTGATCCATAGCCTTTTGTTGTCTCTTCACAGCCCCCTTTGATGCCGAAACCGTCCGAATATCACCAAAATCTAAACAATCTGCTCGTACACGATTGACGCTAACAGTGCCGACCATCAACATACCTATTCTCCGTCGCCTTCTGCCTCAGCGCGTATAAGCCTCACGAGCAGGGCTGTTTGTGTATCCTTCTCTTTATAACGGCGATTTTTATTCCTCCTCGCAGACAGTATATGCACGATGGTATTGTAGACATGTTCAATTTTAACTTTTTTCAGCACATGTTTTGGTAGCGAAAGCAAAGCGTCAGCTACAGAAGTCTTTTGACCGAAAGCGAAGCGGCAGGTACAAGTGTTTTGGTAGCGAAAGCAAAGCGTCAGCTACAGATGTCTTTTGTACCGAAAGCGTAGCAACAGGTACAGAAGTCTTCCACTTCTATAGGTGGTAAGATGAATGCGGGTTTAAGTTACCTTTTCACTGGGTGTCCAAACACCTGCTGAAATAGAGGAACTCAGTCTAAGAACGCCACGTCCTGTGGCAACGACTGAGTGACCAACATCGTATTGGCCTAAAGTCTCCGACGGATGTCACGGAATCGGAAAGGAGTTAATAAAGGAGGTTAGTCTAAAATCATCGCATCCATGCGATAACGACTAACTGACCTGCATCGTGCATGCCTGAGCACAAAGCCGATTCAGGACGCAATTATGCCGAGGCATAATTGATTGAAAGAAATTCACATCTTAAAACTGCTAAGCATATATTAGCCATAACGAGTAGTCTGTAAAGAGGGCCAGGTTTTACATGTGAGGTGAAAAGGTATGGAGATTGGTGTGTGGGTAGGTATTTTATTGAGCGCTGTGTTGGCATTTTTGGTAGGGGATTTTTACGGACAGCCACTCCATTGGTATCTCTTTATATTAATAATCGTAGTTGGTTTTTTCATCAATACCGTTATATTAATTTTGAAAGTTAAGGATGAAAAGTCTTAAAGTACAAGACAATCATATGAAAATAAGAAAGTGTCATCGTAATGGGTGACGCTTTTTTATTGTTAAGGAAACTATGGGGTTTTTTGCCGGTGGATAACCTAGCGCATAATCGTCGTCTAGACGAAAGCGTTAGACCTCGGGTGAAAGAGGTGGCCTTCCAACGTTCTTTTTGTTAAATTTTTATGATTATATAGCTGAAGTATTTTGTTTTGCAAGTATATTGAAAATAAATTGTGACATACTAAAGTAGAAAATTACTTTTTGCTTTTAAAAAGGAGTGTTACAATGCGTATTTTTGGTATGTTTGTAGCAATTATCATAAGTGCATTTATGGCCGTTGGTATAGCAGAATACTATCATCAACCATATAATTGGTATTTAGTTTTCCTTATGATTCTAACTGGTTTTTTTATTCATACAATTATTTTAATATTGGAATCAGAGAACAGCGAAGAAAACGAATTGTAAAAAATGCGAGCCCGTTAGTCAGGACTCGCATTTTTTATATTTAAAACCGTTTTCGATTAAACAGTTAAGAATTTCGCTAGTTTTTCGTTATCAAGAAGGTTACCAACGAAGAATGCACCAAACTCACCGTAGCGAGCTGAAACTTCATCGAAACGCATTTCATATACTAATTTTTTGAATTGTAATACGTCATCGGCAAATAATGTTACGCCCCATTCGTGATCGTCAAAGCCAACAGAACCAGTAATAATTTGTTTAACTTTACCAGCATAGCCACGACCAATCATACCGTGAGAACGCATTAGAGATTTGCGGTCGTCCATTGAAAGCATATACCAGTTATCATTGCCTTGACGACGCTTATCCATTGGATAGAAGCATACATGCTTAGCACGTGGAAGTTCAGGATATAGTCGAGCACGCACATGTGGATTTTGGTATGGGTCTTCGTCTGAATCGCCAGCTAAATAGTTAGAAAGCTCTACAACAGATACATAAGAATATGTAGGGATTGTAAAATCAGCAATCGCTAATTTATTAAATTCAGCTTCAAGCTCTTGTAGCTCATCCATTGTTTCACGTAATGTCATAATCATAAAGTCAGCTTTTTGACCAACGATTGCGTAAAAAGCATGAGCACCAGTTTTAGCGATATCAGCCTCGTTTAATTTTTCTAAATAAGCAATGAATTCTTCTACTGCTGCTTGACGTTCTTCAGCAGAAACTAGTTTCCATGAAGCCCAGTCGATTGAGCGGAAATCATGCAAAGCGTACCAACCATCTAAAGTAATTGCTGCTTCATTCATTATTTAAAACACTCCTTTATAAGTGAATACCATTTGAATTTTAGTTTATCATAGTTTGTACAAAATCCCTATGTTCATGATTGCATTTCACGAATTTGACACCTTCCGTAGATAATGTATGCTAAAGAGAAGAGATGTAAATAGAGGAGCACCAATCATGAAAAGTATATTACAACAGCCAATTTGGCGTTTTTACGATCAATCCATTAGTGCAAAGCAAAGATCGCCACTTGAATCCTTTGCAACAGATGATACATTATGTCAGCTAGTTGGACAATTAGCCTCTCCGCCAACTATTCGTACTTGGGTGCATGATGCATCTGTTGTGCTTGGTATTCAGGATCACCGTTTACCATATGTGCAGCAGGGGATGGACTTGCTTAAAACACGTGGTTATCATCCTATAGTACGCAATTCAGGCGGATTAGCAGTTGTCCTTGATGAAGGTGTACTGAATATTTCTGTTGTTTTATCTGAACAAACGGAAACGCTAAGCATTGATGATGGCTATGAGGTAATGGTAGATTTAGTAAAGGGATTATTCCCTGAAGTAGCGGATCAAATTGAAGCCTATGAGATTGTAGGTTCCTATTGCCCGGGCTCCTATGATTTAAGTATTGAAGGAAAGAAATTTGCTGGTATTTCTCAGAGACGTTTACGCCAAGGAGTAGCCGTGCAAATTTATTTATGTATTGAAGGTAGCGGTTCAGATCGAGCTGCACTCATTCGTGACTTTTATGAGGAAAGTCTAAAGGGAGAAGAAACCAAATTTACGTACCCTAACATTGTCCCTGATGTGATGGCGTCACTATCCGAACTTATGGATGCATCATTAACAGTGGAAGATGTTGTGATTCGTTTACAGCAGCTTCTTCACAATATGGCTGAAGAAATTCGTTTTGAGTCTTTTGGTGGTGAAGAACTGACGTCATATGCATTCTATTTACAACGTGTTTTAGAACGCAATATGAGAATGCTCGAACCGAAATAATAGATTACAACGACCAAAGAAAAAGCGATGCTGCTAACTAAGCGCATCGCCATTTTCTTGTTGATAAGCAGAGCTACTGACAACGAGATTTCCGTTTTTCTCCATTTTGAAGACAGGTGCAATTCGTTCTTCCTCTTCATCTAGTGTTACTAGTCGTCTAGCGCGGTTCATAATTTGTACAAATTGCTCGTAATCTTTGCGAATAGATCTATTTTCCTCTTCCAGCTGTGTAATGGTCTTCTCTAGTTTTTTATTTTTCTCAGAGGTTACGTGTACAAGCTGTCTCCATTTTGTAGACTCATTACCTATCTCACCAGAGTGTTGCAAACGTAGTAAATAGGCTATGACAATATCAAGAGATAATGCAGAAAGAGGAATTGATTTACCCTCTGCGGCACTATTATTTACTGTAAACATACTAGTAGTACGTCGTCTTGCTGGAGCACCCAACACTCGCATTCTCTCTTTTCTTTCTTTTTTCGCATCTGCTAATTGCTCCTCGTACTCTTTACGAACAACAGCATTCCAGCGAAAACCACAGGCTGCGGCAGTACGGTTCAAAGCATCGCCAGCTTCTTCGAAGGCGTTTAACTGCGTACTCCCTTCCGTTACATGGCGAATAACCGCCTCTGCCAATAATTCATCATTTTCTTCTAACCAAGCATCTTGTCTTACTTTACTCATAGTAAAATCCTCCCACCTTTATTTGGAACTTATTTATTTATGACTAGCATGACCAATCTTTTAACCTTTTATTCATCTATGTGGAAGGAATTATGCTTGAATACAAGGTGAAAAGTGCGATACAATACCCGATGTAGGTTTGTGCGTATGCTGCATACTTAAATATGTGAAGGTCATACGTTCAATAGAGCGGTTTTTTGATTGAAAAAATACTATATAGAAAGGGTTGTTGACAAAATGGCAAACGAATTTAAAGTTTGCGATGAATGTCAGGCCGTTAACTTAAAAACGTTAATTCCAAAATTAAAGGAAATCGATCCTGATGCAACCATCGAAATTGGCTGTCATTCTTATTGTGGTCCAGGACGTAAAAAAACATTTACCTTCGTAAATAGTCGCCCTGTTGCTGCATTAACGGAAGAAGAACTAATGGAAAAGGTTTTAGCAAAGTTAAAGAAATAAGTAAAACAAGGCGCTATCTTCACTAGTTGAAGATAGTTTTTGTTTTCTTGTGCGTATTTAATATTGAAGATAGAAGAGTCAGAGCGACGGATTGAATCATCGGAGTGACGGAAAGAAGAATCAAAGCGACGGAAAGAACCATCGAAGTGAAGGATAGAAGAGTCAGAGCGACGGAAAGCCATCGAGGTGACGGAAAGAAGAGTCAAAGCGACGGATAGAATCATCGGAGTGACGGAAAGAAGAGTCAAAGCGACGGATAGAATCATCGGAGTGACGGAAAGAAGAGTCAAAGCGATGGAAAGCCATCGAGGTGACGGAAAGAAGAGTTAAAGCGACGGATAGAATCATTGGAGTGACGGAAAGAAGAGCTGGAGTGACGGAAAGCTATCCGTCGCAAGGGAATTAGGTCAATAGAATCCTAAATTAAGACGAGAATACAGTGAGTTAGGTTGATAGTCTCTATAATTAAAGGGAAATATGTATGCTAGTCCTACATTTATCGCATATAATAGAACAAATAGGAAACGGGGGTGCTGTACAATTGACACATTATGCAAAAGCTAAATTGCAAGAGGAAAAAGTATTCAAGGACCCGGTGCATCGCTATGTGCATGTACGGGATCAAGTGATTTGGGATTTAGTTGGGACGAAAGAATTTCAGCGATTACGTCGAATTCGCCAGCTAGGTACAACGTTTTTAGTATTCCATGGAGCAGAGCATAGCCGCTTTAGTCACTCACTTGGTGTTTACGAAATTGTACGTCGCATAGTAGATGATATTTTTGCTGGTCGTCCTGAATGGGATGAAGATGAGCGACTACTTGTGCTTTGTGCAGCCCTACTACACGATTTAGGGCACGGGCCATTTTCGCATGCTTTTGAAAATGTCTTTGAACTTGATCATGAATTTTATACAAGACAAATTTTGCTCGGCGATACTGAAGTGAATGCAGTATTAAAAAAAGTATCAGCTGATTTTCCTGAGAAAGTATCACAGGTAATTGAAAAAACATATCCGAATAAGCAGGTTGTCAGTTTAATATCGAGCCAGATCGATGCTGATCGTATGGATTACCTACAACGTGATGCGTATTTCACTGGCGTAAGCTATGGTCATTTTGATATGGAACGGATCTTAAGAGTAATGCGTCCGCGAAAAAATCAGGTTGTTATTAAGGCGACAGGCATGCACGCGGTAGAGGATTACATTATGAGCCGCTATCAAATGTACTTACAAATTTATTTCCATCCAGTGTCTCGCAGTGCAGAGGTTGTTTTAAATAATATTTTAAAACGCGCTAAGCAATTAAGCTTGGCGGGCTACAAATTTAAGCACGAGCCTACACACTTTTTAGCATTTTTCCGCAACTCCATTCAGCTGGAAGATTATCTTGCATTAGATGAGAGTATTCTTTTTACATATTTTCAACTTTGGATGCAAGAGGAAGATGCTATATTAAGTGACTTGAGTCGCCGCTTTGTCAATCGAAAGCTATTTCAGTACATCGATTTAGATCCAGGTGTCGAGCTAGACAAATATCAAAAACTACAAGAGCTCTTTAAGCAAGCCGATTTAAATCCAGAATACTATCTTGTCCATGATACGACGGCAGATTTACCTTATGATTTTTATCGACCAGGAGAGGAAGAAGTACGCGTTCCTATTTTCTTAGAAATGAAAAATGGAGAGTTACGAGAACTTTCTCGTGAATCGATTATTGTTGATTCTATTTCTGGGCGCATGAAGCGGGATCATAAAGTATATTTCCCACTTGATTTCTTAGAGGACAACAGTACCCATTCCGTTGTGAAGGAACAAATATTAACTTTACTGCGAAAACAGGAAAAGAAATAAAAAAAATTTAATGTATAAATCATGTATGTTAAATGAGAGCAGTTTAATAGGATACCAACATATTGATAATGAATAAACAGTAAAAGTACTCAATGAGAGTAATCTTTTACTGTTTTTTTGCTGTATAAAGATAAATAAAATGGAAAATATATAGAATTTTTTTGAATTATATAAATAAAAAGTCTGGAATTGTTTAGAATTTGTTTAGTAGTCTTCCTTATAATGAGTCTAAAACCCTAAAGGGGGTGAGGCCTATTTTAATAGGCGTCACAAAAGTAGCATGGATACATATAAATTTGTGCATCACTCATTCATAAGTCATCATGATTGCCTACGCCGTGAAGTACTTATAAGAATGTATTCATTTATGGGCGACAAGTGAATTGAAGGAAAGAGGGACCAACCTATTGTTTGTGGCATACCTTTCTGGCATGACGAAAGGATGCAACGTCGTCAGCAAACACCAACAGGTATCTCTCTGAACTTAGAAAAGGAGAGAAACATGAAGAAACTTAAACAATTAAACATAGCAATTATCTTATTGCTGCTCGTATTCCAAACCGTACTATCACCGATTTCAGTGTTTGCGAGTGAAACAGTTCCTAATACTGGAGTAACTGAAACGCCTGAAACCACTGATACAACAAGTCCTGAAGAACCAGGAGCAGATACTGGAACACTTGAACCGCCAGTAAAGACTGAAGAAGTAAAAGATCCTGGAACACCTCCAACTGATATTGATAATAGTGGTGGGACAGTAGAAGAAGGAAAGAGCGTTGACTCACCTGAGCAATCAGAAGATCCAAATGCTCCTACAGAAGAATCTAAAGCTACAGAAGAAGATAGTGACTTAGCAAAACCCGAACCAATTGAAGAAGAGGCTTTAGAAGAAAAAAATATAGAAAATAAAGAACTAGCAGAAGATCCAGCTTCAGAAATGAAACTAGGTGACATGCAAGGTGACATAAAAATGTCATTCTCCGGCCTACGCCTTTTAGACTCCAATGCTGTTCTAATTAAAGATGCTACTGATCTAGCAAATTATTCAGGTCCTAACCCTAAAAAAGGTGATACGGTATATCTGAATTATGAATTTGTTGTGAATCCAACTCAAGATTATGGAATTGGCTCAAAATTTACCTTCCAATTGCCTACAAATATGATTGAAGAGTTTAGTCCAGGATCGTTTATTCAAGAAAAAACTTTAGAAGAAACTGGCGGCTGGGCAGCATATTCATCAAGCTATGATAGTGGGAGTAAAACAGTAACGGTAACTCTGAACAGCGATCTTGAGACGGATAGCGTAGGGCAAATTTATTTTACCTTCATGGCTAAATTCGGTAATTTTGCTAACGAAGATGAACTAGAGCAAGAAATGGATATTCCTGTTTATGGAAAAGATAATGTTAAGTTACCGATTAAATTTACTCCATCAGGTAGTGGTAAACTATTAACAAAAGAAGCCGGAACTATTTCGCGTGATGCGGATGGTACAGTAACGATTCCATGGACAATTTGGGTAAATACAGCTGGTAAACATTTAAGCGGCGCTACTTTAGAAGACGTAATTGGTGAAGGTCATGAATTGAAGGGGAAAATTACTGTAGAACGATACAAAGTAGGTTTGAATGGATTTAATCAAGAAAATCCTGGAACACCGGAAACTTTTTATCCGACTGGATTCCCGATTAATTTAGGTGATGGTTACTATGCTTATAAGGTAACTTATGAAACTGAAGTAACTGCTGACCCAACTAAATCGGAGATGACATATGAAAATACGGCTACACTAAAATCAGAAGGTATCGAGAATCCTCCAGTAAATGGGTTTGCGACAGTAAAGTATGGTCCAAGCCTAGAAAAATCGAAAAGTGACGACAGCGACAAGTACAAATCTACATGGACTATTAAGTATAATTGGCTAGGTCAAAAAATTGATCCTAGTAAAGCACAACTAACTGATGAGATGACTACAGAATCTGATAACACAGGGAAACATAAAATTGACTACGATAGTTTTAAAGTATTTCGGGTGACATTGTCTGATGATGGTCAAAGTGAAAAAGAATCAGTACCTCTTAAAGAAGGAACTGATTATACCTTAACTAAGGGAGATTATGGATTCACGATTGACTTCAACAAACCTTCTAATGTTACAGATGGTAAAGTTACATCAGCATTTAAAATCGAATACGACACAGAACTTGAAGATGAGTTTGTGACAGATGCTAATGCAGGTACTATTACTAATAAAGTAACAAGAGCAGATGGAGGCGAAGCCAAACCTGATTTGACACTTTCTCCAGGAGTATTTTATAAAACAGGTGGGGATTCTAAAACAATTGACTATGTAAATAAAACAATTACATGGACATTATCAATTAATGCTGAAAAAGAATTAAAAAACTTCAAAATTACAGATGAATTTACAACAAAAAATAAAGATAACAAAACTTTAAAACATACATTAATTCCATGGAATGATAGTGGAGAATTTTACAATGTTACTGGTGTAGACGCTTCTGATTATATCATCAAAGATTTACAAGGTAATGATCCAAATAAAGGTGATGAAGGATTTATAGTGAACTTCACCAAGACTATTCCAAAAGGTCAAACAGTAACAATCCAATACAAAACAAAATATGAAGTTGAACCAAATGGTGGAGTTGCAACAGCATATCATAATACGGCAAATGCAACTTGGAAAGGTACTGACGGCAAAGATTACGAAGAATCGAGAAGCGCTGAGTATCGACCAGATCAAGGTTCACCGACAAACAAAAATGGCTATAAAACAGTTTCTGTAGATAACAGTACACAAGAATTTTCTTGGGGTATCGGTATCAATATCAATAAAAAGGATATTAGTAATGCTACTGTTACAGATAACCTTGGCGAAGGACATTATATTCCTGTTCCAAAAGGTCAAACATTAAAAGACCAAATTACGATTTCAAAATTAAAGTTAACGACTGAAAAGGGCGAAAAGGATGGTCCGTTAAGTTCTGATAAGTGGGGTATTACGGAAATCCTGACAGATGGAAAAGTAACTGGATTTACAATAAACTTTAAAGATCTTGACGAAGATAATTTTGAAGCGTATTTAATAGAATACAAATCAAAAGATTTAGATGATGTTTATGGTCAAAGCTCAGGAGATAAAAGGAAGTATACTAATGCTGCAACATTAAAAACAATTGAAGATGGAAGCTATGAATATTCTACTACAGCCGAGATTACTGAAAAAGCAAATGAATTAATTGCAAAATCAGCAGAAACTAAACCTGAACAGGATATTATCAATTGGACAGTAACTGTCAATGCTTCAAATTCGAAGTTGGGAAATATAACATTAAAAGATAAGCCATCGAGCAATCAAAAATTATTAACGAATACTTTCACTATGCAAGAAATTAAGTTGAATGCTGATGGAAAGTCCGAAACACATGGTGATGAAGTTTCTATTCCACCAAATAAAATTAGGCTAGACGATGATGGAGGCTTCAGCCTTGATTTAGGTGAATTAGATGGAAAAGGCTATATCATTAAGTACTCCACATTCTTCATGGGTGATGGTAACGGCAAAGGTGAGATGGTTTCAAATGAAGCATCAATCGATTACGCTGGAGCATCATCCGCAGGTACAAGTGACAAAGGGAATGATAGTAAAGAATTTAAATATAGTTCATCAGATACTAACGCATCCGCAGCAAAAGGTACTCTGCAACTGAAAAAATTCAAAGTGAATCCACTAACAGGAGATCGCAAAGTATTTGAAGGCGTTGAGTTCGAACTATGGAATAAAAATAATACAATCAAACTTGCTGAAGGAACTACAAAGGGTGACGGAACTGTTACCTTTGAACAAGTTCGTTACGGTAAGTATACATTGAGAGAAAAAACACCAACAGGCTATGTTGAAATTTTACCATTTGAAATTACAATGAATGCAACTACTGACATTAGTGCTCGTGGAAAATCATATGTTATTGATAATATCGAAGATATAGATTTATCTTCAGCATGTACAAGATTCACAATAACTGTGAACGATATTGACGGTAATTCAGTTGCGAATACATCAATTAAATTACTTGATGAAAATGGCGTTGAGAGATATTCAGGTGATTTGAAAAATGGGCAAATAAAGTTTGAGCGTAATGAAGTCCAAGCTGGTGACTACACAGTAGTAGACAGTAATGGAAAACCATTAGGGAAAGTAACTGTGAAGTATGGTAAAGATAATAACGATGATGATTGTGGAGCTAAATTACAGCCTACAAATTCATGTCCACAATTTACAATCACACTAAATGACGAAAATGATAAGTCTCGTCCAAATGTAGCAGTTACATTAAAGGATAAGGACGGCAAGGTAATTATCTCAACAGAAACTGATGAGAATGGGAAAATTCAAGTAAAACCAAATCCACCTGCCGGAAAGTATTACCTTTACGAAGGAAAACAATTCCTTAGCGAAGTGAATATTAGTTATAAAGACGGTTGTGAAATTGTAGTAAAACAAGCACCTGCGTGTCCTGAGTTCACATTAACTGTAAAGGATGTAGATGGTAAACCACGTGAAGGTGTAAAAGTTACTATTAAAAATGTAGATACAAATAAAACTATTGAAGTTAAAGAGTTAACTAATAGTGAAGGGAAAGTAACAATCCCTAAATTAGAACCAGGAAGATATATGGTCTATGATGAAAAAGGTGAAATTAAAGAATTTACAGTAACTACAGACTGTGAAGCAACAGTTCAACCAGCGCCTTCATGTCCACAATTTACACTAACTGTAAAAGATGAAAATGGCAAAGTACGCCCTAATGTTGACAACATCACGATCAAAGATACAAGAGGAGCAATTATTGCTACAAATAAGACGACAAATGAATTAGGTCAAATTACTATACCATCTGAAAACATTCCTTCAGGTGTGTACAATGTATATCAAGGTGATCTATTCATTGGTCAAATTACAGTTAAATATTCAGTTAATTGTGAAGCAGAAATATCAGCAGCGCCTGCATGTCCTGCGTTTACATTAACTGTACAAACTGAGTTTGGAACGCCAAATGCGAATGCAAAGATAACAGTAAAAGATGCTAATGGTAATATCGTTAAAGGTGTAGACAATAGTGAAGTTCTGACAACTAGTGTTGCTGGAACGGTTGTATTGCCAAACGAAGCTATTAAGCAAGGTACGTACTATGTATATGAAGGAAGTCGTTTAATTGGCTCATTCACAGTAAAAGATACATGTTCTGCTATAGTAAAACCTTCATCAACAGGTGGAAACGGTGGAGGCAATGGCGGCGGAGGCGGCGGTGGCTGGACTCCTAATCCAGGTCCAAATCCAGATCCAGAGAAGCCAGTTGATCCAAACAAACCAAATCCAGATCCGGAGAAGCCAGTTGATCCGAACAAGCCAAATCCAGATCCAGAGAAACCGGTTGATCCAAACAAACCAGATCCGGAAAAGCCGGTTGATCCAAACAAACCAAATCCAGATCCGGAGAAGCCAGTTGATCCAAACAAGCCGAATCCAGATCCAGAGAAACCGGTTGATCCAAAAAATCCAGGTAACCCAACAACAGATACAAAAAATCCTACAAATCCTGGAAAACCTGAAACTTCTAAACCATCTGTAACTGATGTCATTGATCAAGGTGAAAAATTACCACCATACAATCCTTCTACAGCGAATAAAGACACACTAGATTCGTATAAGGATTTCCTCGATAATTACAACAATTTATCTAAAGAGGAACAGGAAGAAGTAGCAAAATCACTTGATATTGACAAAATCAAAGCAGATGCTGAACAAATGGAAGCTCAATTAAAAGCGACAGGCAAACTGCCGCAAACAGATGGAGCAAACCAAACAGCTCTTACACTAGTTGGTGTAGCTCTTGTTCTAGGTGCATTGTTCTTATTGCGTCGTCGCAAGACAGAAGTGAAATAATTTTCAATAAGAAAACCCCAAGATCATAAAAATCTTGGGGTTTTTCGTATACTAAAAAGTTTCTGATAGCTTTGCAGGTGCTTTGTCAAACGGATATTGCTCGACAAAATCTGCTTGAATGGCAAGTCTTTTCGTACCTTTATCAGCGCATGTAACGAGGGTTAAAACAGTTTTATTAGGGATATCATCAATAACATAAACATCCGTGGCAGCGATGATTTCCTTAGTTGTTAATTTGTACTCATAAATATTCGTTAAATCTGTTACATAAATCGTATCTCCTATACTCGCTTTGTATAAGGGGCTAAATAAAATATCTGTTTCCTCAAAGTAATGACCTGCTAATGCGTAGTTTCCTTGTCCAAGCTTTTGATTAGGCTTCATGGTACCTGCTCCAACGGCAAGAGAGGCATTACCAACTCCTTTGACGATAGGAAGTTGCATATCAACACTAGGGACAGCGATACTACCAATGACAGGCATTTTATTAGCTGTTGTTTGAGCTTTTAAAACTTCTGCAATAGATAGTGATTGTACTGCTTCAAATTCAAAGTCAGCATCTACATTATTGTTCTTTTCAATATCCTCTGCACTGTAATCGGTTGTATTTAATTGTTTACTTAAATGAGCGATAATGGCATTTTGAATTGGATTAATAAAAATAAGTAAGAGGCCAATGATGAGCATACAAATGAGTAGTGTTAGTTTAAGTTTATTCATTTCATAGATCACATCCTAGTATTGAAATTACGAATCGCCGGAAGTAGGTCGATTTCCGCCGCTAAAACCGAGAGAATCGCCGGTAAAGTGTCGAGTTGCGCCGCTAAAAGTGAAAACATCGCCGGTAAAGGATCAAATTGCGCCGCAAAAAGTGAAAGAATCGTCGGTAAAGGATCGAGTTGCGCCGCTAAAAGTGAGAACATCGCCGGTAAAGGATCGATTTCCGCCGCTAAAACCGAGAGAATCGCCGGTAAAGGATCGAGTTGCGCCGCTAAAAGTTCAAGTTCCGCCGGTAAAGGATCAAGTCGCGCCGCTAAAAGTGAAAGAATCGCCGGTAAAGAATCGAGTTGCGCCGCTAAAAGCGAGAACATCGCCGCTAACAGGTCATACTTCGCCGCTAGAACTATAGCTGGCCCGGTAAAACGTTATGTATTGTCAGTAAGGACATCAGACGAAAAAGAGTAGAGCATTATGTTGCTCTACCCGTTATACTCTTTATTTATCACTGTGGAGCACGCCTGCAACACCGTAATGGTTTTTAGGCATTTCTTCGATAAAGACTGTTACGTTTTCTGCTGGCGCGTTAACTGTACGAGAAACGGCTTCTGTTACTTCTTTTACTAGTGCGCGTTTTTGTTCGTCTGTACGACCTTCAAGCATTTTAACTGTTACGTATGGCATAATATTGCCTCCTTTATTGAATAATGTTGTATAGTTACTTTATAAGAAAGTATAAAAACTTCTTACTTGTATTCAGGCATTTGCGCAAGGCAAGAGTCGTTGTCATGACGACACCGATGCGCTAACGATGCTTTACTTTATAATAGCAGAATGGAGGTAATTAAAGTATGGCAAATGAAGAAAAATCAAAACAAAAAATGGGCTTTACGATTATTAAAAATGACCCAACAGCTGGACATAAGGGATTTGGGATCGGTTCGCTTTCGCTTGAAAACGTATCGCCAGTCATAATCGATGTAGAAGAGGGGACAGCATCAGTTGAAGTCGGTGCAATGCATGCTCGTAGTGATGTGGAACGTGGTATTAAATTTACGACAGATCGTGCAGATTCAGAGGGTGGAAAACCGTATTGGCTCGTATGGGTGACGATTGACCATAAAGCGGATGGACCTTATTATGCAGGTGTTACTGCGTGTGAAATGGTAGTCAATCGAGAAAAACGTCGTGGCTATAAAATTTTAGCTGATCATGTTAATAAAATGGATAAATCTATGAAGCGTCATATTATTGTAGAGCATATGGATGCACCATCTAAAAAAGTGTTAGCTTCTTTCTTAGCGGAGCTCAATCCAGACCTGTGGGCACGTAGTGAGGACCAATTGCGTCAAGACTTATTTGCAGAATAGACTTACAATGATTGAACAATCTGTGACATTTTGCAATCGTTTTCGATATAAGGTTGAAAGTGGGTTTGAAACAAAGTAAACTTGATGCAGACTTACATTTTAGTAAGCTAGGACACTTGGTTCTGCGAATGTGATGAGCGCTATGCGGCATTTGAACAACCCAAACCCAAGCCAAATGCCTCATGATGCTCATCTACTTCGCGAGCCATAAATAAGAAAAGCTTTCTGTTCCCACGGACACGGCTCCGGGGAAGAGAAAGCTTTTCTTTTCTTTTTTGTATATGTCTATTACTTTGTCGAGAGCCTTCGTTATTTAGAACGTGATTGACTCATAAAGGTTTCCACATTGTATATTAGTTTTTAAAAATATCGAATGGGAGCATATTCCAAATTTCTCCCCATGTATCTCTATCGAGAATATCAAAGTTTGAACATTTTTCAGTCGGTACATCCTTTTCATCTACATAAACCAGACGCTGTTTAGGGCAGGCATCTGTTGCAAGTTTACCTGTTTCAACATCGATGACCACACCTTTCACACCTTTAGGCTTTGTGAAATCCTCGTTCTTTGTTCCTTTATTGACAGCCTCCATATAGTCGATCCATATTTTCTTTGTCGCTCCACTATCCTCTTTCGTTGTGATATTTTTACCTTGATCATAGCCGTTCCATACGCCAGCAGTTAAGCTAGGTGTAAATCCGATTAACCACTGATCACTATTTGTAGAACCAGATTTTGCTGCATACGTATGCGTCATACGAGAGCGAATACCAATCCCTGTAGCTGGAGAATAATCGTTAAATACAGGATCGAAAATACCTGTCATCATCTCTGTTAAGACAAACGTATCTTCTTTTGAGAGAACTGTCTCAGCTTCTTTATTATCTTCTTTATTTTCGTAGATGATATCACCATTAGCATCTTTAATAGAAATAATAGTAGTAGGAACGGTTTTTTGTCCCTGTGATGCTAAAATATTATAAGCATTCGTCATTTCGTATAAAGTAGTTTCAGCCGTTCCTAGCGCAATAGATAAATTGTTTTTATCACCGATATTCACGTTGAATCGATTAGCCATCTCGTGAAATGCTTTAAATCCAATTTCCTCTAAAGTTTTAACTGCGTAAATATTATCTGAAATAGCGATTGCTTGTGCCATCGACATATCATGCGTTGCAAATTGACCGTTAACATTTTTAGGAGAATATGTTGAACGTCCTTTATCATAAGTGAAAGTTGTCTCACCTACATCTAAAAACGTTAATGGCGTATACCCATTCTCTAAAGCTGCGGCATATAAAATAGGTTTAATGGTTGAGCCTGGCTGACGTTTTGCCTGTGTCACCCTGTTAAATGAACTTGTAGCATAGTCACGGCCTCCGACTAGTGCTGTAACGGCGCCTGAATTGGACTCCATACTAACGAACGCGGCTTGGAGATCATTAGCAGGCATATTTTTGGCTACAGCTTCTTCTGCTGCTTTTTGGTGCTCTTGATTAAGGGTTGTTTGGATAGTCCAGCCACCTTCACTAATGTCGAGACTTTTTGATTTCAAAATTTCGCTAGCTTCTTGCCATGCTACGTCAAGGAAAAATGGTGCTACAGATTTTGTTGCTACCCAGCTATCATTCTTTAAGACAAGCTTTTCATTTTCTGCACGTGTTTTTTCATCTTGCGTAATGGCACCTTGATCAGCCATCAATTTTAAAATAACGTGCTGACGATTAGTTGCCTTATCTAGATTGACAATAGGGGAGTAAATACTTGGCCCTTTGGGAATTCCAGTTAACATTGCTGCTTCCGCTAGTGTTAAATCACTGGCAGATTTTCCGAAATAAAATCGACTAGCTGCTTCTACACCGTACATACCATGTCCGTAGTATACAGTGTTTAAATAGCCCTCCAGTATTTCATCCTTATCGTAAAAAACTTCTAATCTATAAGCATACAGTGCTTCATTTAATTTTCGTGTCCAAGACTTTTCATGTGAAAGATATAGATTTCGAGCATATTGTTGTGTAATAGTACTTGCTCCTTGAACCTTACTTCCAGCCTTAATATCAACTAATAATGCACCTGCGATACGTGAAAAATCCAATCCTCTATGCTCATAAAAATCTTTATCCTCAACAGCGACCACTGCTTTCTTTAGATAGGGGGACATCTCATCAAGATCAACCCAATAACGTCGTTCGTTCGTAAAGTGATCCCCAATCTGGTTCTCATTTTCATCTAAGAAAATAGAGGCTTTAGGTACGGTTAAAGGCGGGGCACCAGCCACTTGAACATAGACGCGTAAAGCTACAAATGCTACTACAATTGCAGATAGAAAGGCGACGAAAAGGGTAAGGGCTTTGCGTGTACGCTTCGTACGTTTTTGCTTACGTTGATAGCTTTTTCTCTTCATCCGACTTCACCTCGTTTTCTCACACTTGCGTATAGTATGTGTCTGAACATTCATCTTTAATCGAAATTCTAGGTAAAAACTATTGCACTTTATTCAAAAACATCTATACTTTTTTTGTACTGTTTGAAATGCTAGCATTCGACAAAAGAAAGACACTTTGTAAATTTTAATCGAATTTTGCTAGATGTTCCAATAATGTATACGAGGATGCAAGGATAGAGGTTTCATTACAATCCTGTAAGTCCTTAATAGAGTAATGGTGAAATAGGATTAATTCCTAATAAAAGTGGAGGTCGACCAATGAGATTTGATGAAGCTTATTCAGGAAACGTTTTTATAAAAAGTCATCCCACATATGAGGATGCTCAGGCAGTTATTTACGGTATGCCAATGGACTGGACAGTTAGTTATCGTCCGGGCTCACGTTTTGGCCCGCAGCGTATTCGTGAAGTATCAATTGGTCTAGAAGAATATAGCCCATATTTAGACCGTGAGTTAGAAGAAGTGAAATATTTTGATGCAGGAGATATACCGTTACCATTCGGGAATGCACAGCGTTCTTTAGATGAAATTGAAAAGTATATCGAGACGCTTTTAGCGGATGGCAAGATTCCAGTTGGCATGGGTGGCGAACATTTAGTATCGTGGCCTGTAATGAAAGCTGTATCTGCGAAATATGATGATCTAGCAATTATCCACTTCGATGCACATACAGACTTACGTGTTGAATATGAAGGGGAGCCACTTTCTCACTCAACGCCTATTCGCAAAATTGCCGAACATATCGGACCAAAAAATGTCTATTCATTTGGTATTCGTTCAGGTATGAAGGAAGAATTCGAATGGGCAAAGGAAAATGGCATGCACATCTCAAAATTTGAAGTGCTAGAGCCATTAAAAGAGGTATTACCGACTTTAGCAGGACGTAATGTTTACGTGACGATTGATATTGATGTACTTGATCCTGCACATGCACCAGGCACAGGAACAGTAGATTGCGGAGGCATTACATCGAAAGAATTACTAGCTTCAATCCATGCGATTGCAGCAAGTAATGTCAATGTAGTTGGCTTTGACCTAGTTGAAGTGGCGCCAATTTACGACACATCAGAAATGACAGCGAATACAGCTTCTAAATTATTAAGAGAAATGATTTTGGGCTGGGTAAAATAATTTATTTTATAGTGTGGGGCTGACAGTGGGATTTCGTCATAAACGAGACCACTTTCAGTCCCATTTTCATTTAGATTCCCTGAAGAATGTGAGGGTGTTAGAGATACCATTATTCATTAGAGTCGCAGCATGTGTATGCAGTAATCCATGAAATGTAGTAGCTTTTAATCTCTAAGCTAGAGGAACGGCGGGAGCTATAAAAGAGAAGAAGCGGTTTAGATCAAAAAATGATCTAGCCGCTTCTTTTTTATATGAATGATGTTGATAGTCCTTAGAAAATGTACAAAGTCATAATTAAATGTTAAAAGTGGTGATGACCGTGATCATCCTATTAAACTCTGAATTGAGCTGCTAAGTCTCTTAACTCTTGAATGTAGTCTTCCACGGCCGCCAATTTTAACTCTTTTGAATAGAATTTACATGAAGTCGCTTCTTGTAATCCATCACGTCCACCTGCTTCATATTTAATTCTCCATCTATATAAAGTTTGATCATTTACTGAAAACCTTTCACACAATTCGCTGATAGAATAGTGACCTTCTTCAAACAATTGAAGGATATGTAGTTTTAACTCGAGTTTCGCCCCATGAAAATTACTCCCCTTAGATAAACAGATTTTATTTTTTAATCTGTCTACCTAATAGGGAGCATATCATTTTGAACCTGGGCTTTTTTGTTTTATTTGCTTGATTTTTCTTCTATTTTAAATTTAGTTTGAGTTAAATTAATAGGTTTTTTGGTTGGATCATTATCCGGGAATTGAACAGCTGTAATAGTGTAGTCCCCAGCTTTTAAATTATCCTCTTTTAATTCTAATACTGATTGTGATAATTCTCCAACTTGTTCTTTAGTATAAAATATTTCGTTAATATATATGTATGTTTCAACACTACTCTCGAAGTTTTCATAATAGATACTAATTTCCTTTAGAACGTCATCTTTGGTTACAAATAGCACTGGTATATTCCCATCTAAACTATCATCTTCAGGTGTACTAATTATAAATGATGCGTCCCCAATTAAATCACTATTTGGGAATGGGTATTTACTTTCTACCTTTTCTTCTTGCTTCGAAGTTTCATTAGTTTTATTTTCAGAAGTTGGCTTTTCAGCTTCATCGCCACAAGCTGTTAGTAGTAATGTGGATAATGCCCCGATATAAAATAGTTTTTTCAACTCCATACACTTCCTTTCAATCCCTATTTTAAGTGCGAGACTGAAAAATGTACATCATAAAATAGAGTAACATTAATGATGAGTTAGAACTAATTCGCTTTAAGTGGAGTGCTGGAAGAAGTGGCTTGTAAAGTACTTCGGTTTATAAAAAGAAGAATCATTATATGAGTAGTAACCAGAATGGATGCCAACACTAAAAACAAGAATGATAAAAATTTCCTCACCCATTCCTGTACACACGCTCGCCGTATTTTATTAGCCCCACAATAGCCCCAACTAGCCCCAAATTTAAGTTGTTTTATGCCTTATTTTGCGTAATTTAAGATTACATGAAATTCATTTGCGTATTGATATATCAACGCTTATAGGCTTTTATTACGTATAGTGCGCACCCAATCAACTTTAGGCTGGGTAAAATAAAGAGGGCTTTATAAGTGTTTATATGAAGCGGTTAGAGTGGGGTTTAGCTATGAGCTAGCCCCACTTTTTCGCTTTTTTCTTAGAGAAGGTAGGGCAGTCCCGTGTAATTTATTGTGTAATAGGACTTGAATCGTAGATGGTTTTAATTTGCTCTTAAAGGCATTGATAAAGATCTTTTAATAAAAGGTCTTATCAAGCTTTTACAAGTAATGTCGTTCATGTGATAGACGGGTTGGCAATTAGAGCTTGTTATTCTAAAAAAAGAAGACGCCATCCAAAATACATCGGATAGCGCCTTGATATTTCGAATAGTTCTATTAAGGGTTCGTCGACCAAAGTCCAGCATGTTTTAATACAACACGTGGGTGAAGTTTTAGCTGTGCAACCATTAAATCTGCTAAATCTTCTGCTTGCATCACTTTTTCAGGATTGCCGTCTGTTAAGTTTAGCTCAACCGCCATATCTGTAGCAACTGTACTTGGCGTTAATGTTGTAACGCGAATATTTTTCTTACGCACTTCAAGCATTAATGACTCACTTAGTCCGATAACTGCAGCTTTTGAAGCTGAGTATGCACTTGTAACGGGTGCACCTTTTTGACCAGCTGTAGATGAGATATTAATAATGTCGCCTGTGTTGCGCTCGATCATCTCCGGTAATACGGCACGTGTTGTGTAGTACACACCTTTTACGTTGACATCGATAATATTTGTCCATTCTTCAGGTGTTAAGTCCATGAAGTTACCGAATTTTGAAATGCCGGCATTGTTTACTAAAATATCGATGGCACCAAGCTCACTGCGAATTGATTCAACAGCTGTAGTAATAGAGTCTAAATCTGCTACATTTGCCACAGCAATTGCTACCTTCACATCATACTGTTTAAGTTCCTCTGCTACTTGTTGTAAATTTTCAAGAGTACGCCCAATAAGACCGACGTGAATACCTTCTTGCGCAAAAGCTACTGCTGTTGCACGTCCTATTCCACGTCCTGCTCCTGTAATTAGCGCCACTTTTCCTGCGATTGTTTGCATGTTTTTTGCTCCTTTAGATGGGATAGTTTTATTTTAGACGAAATAAAGCGTTTTAAACTAAAACATTTAAATAATAAAGTAAGGTGAGTTTGATAGAATTGTTCTGGTAATCATAAATGTTTGACGCCTAAAATAGAAAAGATTTGTCTTTAAGACTAACCTCATTCTACTATGGTTTTCTATATTGTGAAGCGTGCACTTTTTTGTGCGGAGGTTACCAAAAGGTTACTTATTTATATGAAAGGGAGTTAGTTCTATGTCGGATAAATTAAGAGACGAGATAAAAGAGAGAATATTAAATAATGATTATCATTGTGAAAAAGAACTTACCTTATCGATTATTAGTGGGAAATGGAAGGTTGTTATTTTGTGGCATTTAGGTGTAGAAGGACCACATCGCTTCAGTGAACTTCAAAGACTTTTTCCGAAAATATCTCATAAGATATTAACAAACCAATTACGTGAACTGATGGATGATGGGATAGTTCATAGAGAAGTGTTTCCAGAAGTTCCTCCGAAAGTCGAATATTCAATGACTGAACTAGGGATGACATTATTACCAATCGTTGAGATGATGTATGAGTGGGGGAAAAATAGAATCGATCAAATTAAACAAGAAAGCAATAAGAAAAATAACGAGGCCGTTTTGAGAAATAATTAAAAAAAGCTAGAAACACTAACTCTACGACGAATGTGAAGCGCCAGTCGGAAATACAGCTTCAAAGTTATTAAGAGAAATGATTTTGGTCTGGGAAAAATAAGAATGGCTTTGTAAATGTTGATATGAAGGATTTAAGTGGGGGGGGATGAGCTAGTCCCACTTTCCTTATTTCATTATAAATAAAAGTACCCTGTAAGAGAAACTTTTTTAAGTGTCTATCTTACAGGGTACATTTTAGTTTTAGTCTCATCTATGACCTATGTTGTTTTTTCTCAGAAAATGTGTAAAGTCATATTTAAATGTTAAAATTGGTGCTGCCCGTGATCATCATATTATACGCGGAAATGAGCTGCCAAATCCCTTAACTCCTCTGCCAAGTTTGCAAGTGCATATGCAGATGATGAAATTTCCTCCATCGATGCCATTTGTTCTTCAGTCGTAGCAGAAATACTCTCTGTGCCGGCTGTAGTAGATTTAGTTACGGAATGAATTGAATTCATACTACCAACAATTTCTTCAGTTCCTGCTGCCATTTGCTCGACCGCTGCAGATACTTCTTCTACTTGCAGCGTAACACTTTGAATGGCACCTTGAATTGAAGCAAAAGTTGTACGTGTATTTTCTGTTGTTTTAATCCCTTCATTAACTCCCGCTGTTACTAACTTCATTGATTCAACAGCTTTTTGAGTATCTTTCTGTGTCTCAGAAATCAACACTTCAATTTGGTTTGAGGAAACAGCAGACTGTTCTGCTAATTTCTTAACCTCATCTGCAACAACGGCAAAGCCTTTCCCATGCTCGCCAGCCCGTGCGGCTTCAATTGCAGCGTTTAGAGCGAGAAGATTTGTTTGTTCAGCAATCGCTGTAATCGAATCAATAATTTGACCAATTTCATTAGAACGTTTTCCTAACAAGTCGACAACTTCCGATAAGCCTTTTACTCGATCTGTGATGTCTATCATTTGTTGATTCATTTGATTCGCGGCATCTATACCATTTGTCACCAAGGATAAAGAATCCCCTGAAAGTCCGCTTACAGCTTGAGCATTTCCAGCCACTTGTTGCACACCTGTAGAAAGCTCATTGACGGTATTGAATGTGTTAGAAACATTATTTAGTTGCTCTACTGATCCATGAGCGATCGTTTCCATCGTATTCGCAACCATCTCTGTTGCTTTTGTAGTTTCTGCTGCGTTAGCATTTAACTCTTCAGATGCTGCGGCTACATGATTAGCAGTTTCGGCCACTTTTGTTACTGTGTTACGAATATTATTAATCATCGAATTAAATGATTGGGTTAATTGACCGATTTCATCTTTGGATGAATAGGTACCTTGCACAGTCAAATCACCATCGCCGGCCTGTAAGATATTAGCCTGCAGCTCTTTAACTGGATTTACAATTAAACGGCTAATCCATGTTGCTAATGTAATAAAGAAAATAATGGCGATAATAGAAAGAGAAATCGAAATAAGCAAAGTAGTGAATTTATTTTGCTCATTTATATTATTCAGCTCATTGGCATGTTCAGAGCAAAGAGTCATAAGGTCGCGTGCATCATTTGCCATATTCTCACGGAAATCAGCTAAAGTTGTGATGTACATAGAATAAGCTTCTGTGTTTTGGTTCTGACTAGCCAAATCAATAACATCTGTCATGGCGTTAAAATAACCATCGATATTAGGTTTAAGAGATTCTAACAGTTTTCGTTCTTCTTCATTTCCATTGTAAGTGGCTTCGAATTTCACGATGGAGTCTTTAATACTTTCACTTCTCTTTGAGATGTTTGTCTGTAGATCGGCAATACGGGTTACTTCTGTAGTAATAATCATTAGTTCTAAAATGAAAGAATCCATCGCACGAATATCAGTTCGAAGTTGACCGATATATTGAATTGGTAAAAGTGACTCATTATACATATCATTAGATTTTTTTGCCATATCGTTGATGTAATAAAAACTACAACTTGAAATAATTAGCAAAAAAATAACAGCAGATGTAATGAGTGTTAGAATCTTCCTTTTAATTGACAATTTTTTCAAAATACTTCCTCCGTTGGCTCAACTATCTTTAAAAGTAATATAATAATAGTGGTAATTACTAATTACTTTGGATATATTGAGTAATTATTTTGTAATATTATACTCCATCTTAGTGTTTAATCTGAGAAGAAAGAAATATGAAACAATTATTAATTTTCACATCCAAAAGTTCTATGCTCAAAGTTTGCAAGTCGTCATATCGAAATGATTATGTATTGTTTGCATGTACCGGTGCAACTACATACGTAAAGTAAGCGGACGTACCTACAAATCAGTCGTTAAAAGCTGCTTTATGAAAACCTTTATAAACTGGTTAGTCTTATCTTGTGAAATTTGCGGACTTTGAATAATAAGTCATCGCCAACTTTGGCGCTACTCTATACCAAACACCAAATTCTAATTCTTGCCTAGTAATCAATCTGACTACTACCGTCATCAGGGGAGTTGAGGTAACACCATATAGAGTGGATACCAGATTTGGATCTAGTTGATTTTCAGCCTTTAATATTTAATACTGGCGTTTGAATACCGCTTCTCTGGATCATTTCTATAGGACGTGACAACTGATAGCCCCCATAAACACAAAAAACATCCGCTCTAAGAGAGTAGATGCTTTTTGTGTTAATTCTCTTCCGGTATATATTTATTAAGTCAGAAAGCTTACAATCGAAATCAGGAATAAATTCCATTAGATGAATATTAAAGTACAAATACAAAATTGATTCTTTAGAATTTGAGTTATTTCAACAAAAATTAGAATTAGTTATTGTTTCCCCCTTTAACTTCTAGGGCAACGGTACTTGCTTTTAAGAGTGAAAGGTAATGATTAAGTTATCCGAAAATGTTAAAATTAAACTGTTATCCAAAGGGGGTGTAACGAATGGAGTTTTTTATTGTAATTATTTTTTTGATCATAATAGTAGGGATTTTAACTATCATGAAAAAGACAAGAAGTAATAATTATAGTTCTTCAAGCCGTTCTATCCATTCGGGTACTAATACAACTGATTTTATTTCAACAGGTTCAGTATTTTCGTTTCAAGACACAGATAGAAATGATTGTACGGATACCACTTCGAATTACAGTGATTCGTCTGAAGGTTCTTCGTGCGATTAAGTTTTTTAAGTCGTTTCCGAATTGGAGATGGCTTTTTTTATTTTACAAAGCAACTAGCATAATGGGGTGATGCCATTGGAAAAAGTAAAGAAATTAACAACGAAACAACAAGCGTTTGCGGACTACTATATTGAGTTAGGAAACGCTACTGAAGCTTATATCAAAGCAGGCTATAACGAAAAGGGATCTCGAGTTAACTCTGCGAGATCGATAGCAAATGATAGCGCAAAGTCTTATATAGATAAACGTATGGAAGGACTCTAAAAAAGGTTGAAGCAATTAGCCCCAACCTGATATAACTCACTCATTCCTGTACACACGCTCGCCATTTTATTAGTCCCATTCAGCCCCACATTAGCCCCAAATTAAAATTGTTTTATGCCTTATCTTGCGTAGTTCAAAATTTCATGAAATACATTTGAGTATTGATATATCAATACTTATAGGTTTTTGTTAGATATAGTATGCACCCAATCCACTTTGGGCTGGGTAAAATAATTTATTTTATAGTGTGGGTCTGACAGTGGGATTACGTAATAAACGAGACCGCTTTCAGCCCCATTTTCATTTAGATTCCCTGAAGAATGTGAGGCTTTTAGAGATACCATTATTCATTAGAGTCGCAGATGTGTATGCAGTAATCCATGAATTGTGGTAGCTTTTAATCTCTAAGCTAAAGGAACGGCGGGAACTATAAAAGAGAAGAAGCGGTTTAGATCAAAAAATGATCTAGCCGCTTCTTTTTTATATGAATGAAGTTGATATTCCTTAGAAAATGTACAAAGTCATAATTAAATGTTAAAAGTAGTGCTGACCGCGATCATCATATTAAACTCTGAATTGAGCTGCTAAGTTTCTTAACTCATCTGCCAAGTTTGCGAGCGCATAAGCAGATGATGAAATTTCCTCCATCGATGCTGTTTGTTCTTCAGTTGTAGCAGAAATACTCTCTGTACCGGCTGTAGTAGATTTAGTTATGGAGTGGATTGTATTCATACTACCAACAATTTCTTCAGTTCCTGCTGCCATTTGCTCAACTGCTGCAGATACTTCTTCCACCTGCATGGTAACATCTTGAATGGCCCCTTGAATGGCAGCGAAAGTTGTACGTGTATTTTCTGTTGTTTTAATCCCTTCATTCACTCCCACTGTTACTAACTTCATTGATTCAACAGCTTTTTGAGTATCCTTCTGTGTCTCTGAAATCAACACTTCAATTTGGTTTGAAGAAGCAGCAGACTGTTCTGCTAATTTTCTAACCTCATCTGCAACGACGGCAAAGCCTTTCCCATGCTCGCCAGCACGTGCGGCTTCAATTGCGGCGTTTAGAGCAAGAAGATTTGTTTGTTCAGCAATCGCTGTAATCGAATCAATAATTTGACCAATGTCATTAGAACGTTTTCCTAACAAGTTGACAACTTCGGATAAGTCATTTACTCGTTCAGTGATGTCTATCATTTGTTGATTCATTTGATTCGCGGCATCTATACCATTTATCACCAGGGATAAAGAATCACCTGAAAGTTCGGTTACAGCTTGAGCATTCCCAGCTACTTGTTGAACACCAGTTGAAAGCTCATTGACGGTATTGACGGTGCTAGAAACATTATTTAATTGCTCTACTGATCCATGAGCAATCGTTTCCATCGTAATGGCAACCATCTCTGTTGCTTTCGTAGTTTCTTCTGCATTAGCATTTAACTCTTCAGATGCCGAGGCTACATGATTAGCAGTTTCATTGACTTTTGTTACGGTAGTACGAATATTATTAATCATCGAATTAAATGATTGAGTTAATTGACCAATTTCATCTTTGGATGAATAGGTACCTTGCACAGTCAAATCACCATCGCCTGCTTTTAACATAGTAGCCTGCAACTCTTTCAACGGATTTACAATTAAACGTGCAATCCATGTTGCTAATGTAATAAAGAAAATAATAGCTAAAACAGAAAGAATGGCAGAAATAAGCATAGTAGTAGATTGATTTTGTTCGTTTATTTTATTCAGCTGGTCGGCATCATCAACACATAGAGCTATAAGTTTGTCTGTATCAGTTTCCACCTTCTTGATAAGATCGTCTGAAGCTTTAGTGTATGCAGAATAGGCTTCCTCGTTTTGGTTCTTGTTAGCCAAATTAATGATATTTGTCATGGTACTAAAATAACCATCGAGATTGGATTTAAGAGATTCTAATAGTTCTTTTTCATCTTCTTTTCCAGTGTAAGAGTCTTCGAATTTTATGAGTAAGTCTCTAATACTTTCACCACTTTTTGAGATGTTTGCCAGTAGTTCGGTATTACGATTAGCATCCTTAGTAATCATGAGCTCTAAAATGTAAGAATCTACATCACTAAAGTTAGATCTAAGTTGACTGATATATTCAATTGGCAAAAGTGACTCGTCATACATTTCACTAGATTTTTTTGCCATATCATTAATGTAATAAAAACCATTAAATGAAATAATCAGCAAAAAAACAACAGCGGACGTAATAAGTGTTAGAATTTTCTTTCTGATTGATAAGTTTTTCAAAAATATTTCCTCCATTGGCTCAATTATCTTCTAAAAAGTGGTTTATACTGATGACTTTGGATATATTGAGTAATTTTGATATTGTGATAATATACCATATCCATGTCTTTAATAAGAGAAGAGAGAATTATAAAATTTTTATGAAAAATAAAGGGGTGGAAGCTTGTTACAATGGAGTTTCTGACGAACGTTATAACTTATACCGCCTCTAAACAATAAAGCATCTGCTCAAATGAAAGAGAGTGATGTTTTTTGATGATCTTATTGACGTGGATAGGAAAATATTGTTACATTATAGGTAACGTATGTTACCTATTGGATGGAGGGAAATTTTTTGGCACCGAAAGAGCAGTTTACAGAGGGGATTTTATTGGATTGTGCTTTTGAAATGGCTAGAAAGAGTGGGATTGATAGTGTCAATGCACGAGATTTAGCAAAAGAATTAGGTTGTTCGACAAAACCTATATTTCGATTATTCTCGAGTATGGACGATTTAAAGTACGCAATATATGAAATGGCTAGCAATCTTTATAATGAAAGGATGTTTCAGGGGTTACAACAAAGCTCTTTTCTAGGGATGGGGTTAGCGTATATTAACTTTGCTCGAGAAGAAAAAAAGTTCTTTGAGCTATTATTTCTATCCAATAAATATAAGATTTCGAGTTTTTCAGAATTACTAAATGACGTTGAGAATCAAGGCATTATAGCACTAATTTCAAAAAACACAGGATTAACTCAAACCTCAGCAAAATCGCTATTTATAGATATATGGTTAACTACGCACGGTATTGCAACAATGTGTGCGACGAATACTTGTGATTTAGATAGCTCGGAAATTGAGGGCATTTTAAAAGAAGTTTTTGAAGGCGTTAAACAAAAATTACTGAATGGAGAAAATAAATGACAATAAAAAATTCCCCTATTCTTTTATCGATTCTATTCACCTTACTTGCACTTGTTTTTCCCATCATATCAGGTGCAATTATAACTGTTAAAAATATAAGCAGCTTAAGCACAATTTATTTGATTCATTTTGCGGCCTTTACATGTGGTATTCTAGTTACTCTATGGATCATGAAAAAAAGCAAATTCTCTTTACAGGATTTCGGATTTAGAAGATTTAAAGCCGAGGCGTGGATGGTTGTGATCGTTATTTCTGAGCTGATTGCTTTCTTTAATGGTTTTACACATAAGGATAGTTTTTCAGTGCAGTATGTATTTACTTTGCTTCTATTTGTTATTGCCGTTGGTATTTGTGAAGAGCTTATTTTCCGAGGTTTAATTTTTAAATATTTATCAGCTAAAGGTCTTAAAATAGCTATTCTAGGTTCCTCTATTTTGTTTGGTATTGGGCATCTTGCAAATTTAGCTTCTGGTGCTGATTTAGTAATGACATTACTACAAATAACTTATGCATTCCTCTTTGGACTAGTTTGTGCAGAAATTGTTGCGAAGACAAAAAGTATTATTTTCCCGATTATCTGGCACGCTACGCACGATTTTATATCTTTCATGACGGATGGTGAGCCAACTGTTCTTGCTGTTTCTATTTATATCATTCATTGCATGGTGTTAATTGGTCTCTCAATTTATTTCTGGCGCGCTTTATTTACTAAGAAGGATGCAATGAAATTAAAAAACACGGAGAGTTATGTTTAACAAAAAAAGAGGGCAAAAAAGCATCTACTCATGAATTTGAGCGGATGCTTTTTTTCTAGTTCTCTTCAGGTATTAATTCAACATTACCTCCTGAAATAAGAAAACATACTTTTTCATGTTTATGAATAGGTAAAGCTCCTTGAAGGGCAGCACCAATACCGATTGAAGAGGATGGTTCTGCGATGATTTTACCTTCGGAAAGTAAGGTCTTCATCCCACGATGGATCAATGCTTCTTCTACACTTACAACCTCATCGACAAGCTGTTGAACAATTGGAAAGTTTCGTTCTCCGGGCTGTAAAGTTAATAGGGCATCTGCCAAAGATTTTTGTTCCTCTAAAAGCAATCTTTCGCCAGCTTCTAAGCTTTTGGCATAACGCGAAACAACGGCAGGCTCCACGCCAATTAGTTTGATATGAGGGGCCATAGATTTTATAGCAGTTGCAATGCCACTCATTAATCCACCGCCACCAATAGGGACAACAATAGTATTGACATCAGGAAGCTGTGCAAATATTTCTAAACCTGCTGTTCCTTGTCCTGCCATGATATCGTAATCATCATAAGGATGTATAATGCAATAACCGTGATTACGACTGAGCTTTTCTGTTATTACATGTCTTTCTGCAAGCTTACATTGTACAACCTCCGCACCTAAAGCACGTATTCCTTCTACCTTAACTGTAGGAGCTGAATCCGGTAGGACAATTGTTGCCTTAATATTTAATAGCTTAGCAGCGTAGGCAACGCCTTTGCCATGATTACCCGAGGAAGCAGCAACTACGCCTTGTTGCAATTGTTCTAACGGCATGGATAGCATTTTATTAAGAGCTCCACGCAGTTTGAAAGAGTTAGTCTTTTGCATATTCTCGGCTTTTATGTAGACCTGACATCCTAAAAGTTCATCGAGCCCGTTTAATCGAATCATAGGTGTTTCATATACATAGGATGAAATTCTTCGTTTAGCAGTATGGATTTGTTCAAGTGTTAACATACAGCAACCCTCACTTTATTGAAATAATTGAAAATTCTGGCGTTATATTATAACTGTAGATTTACAGGCAATTTGTGTCAATAAATAAAATGACTGTGAATATTGCCGCGACACCATAGAATACTTACTTCAACCTTGAAAAAATATGAGTATTCATCCTATAATAAAAAGGTTATAGTAAAAACAATAAAAGGGAGCGTCCATAATGGCCAACGAAGCAAGATCGCAGGTGAACATTAAGCTCATTTCTACGATTCGTCCGATTGATGGAGAGTCCGAAAGTTATGAAATGTGGCTGACAGGGCAGCTACTTGAAAAAGCAGGAAGCATGTATTTGAAATATGAAGAGGTGCAGGAGGATAAAACCATCCGCACAACTATGAAGCTAGGCAATGAACAGGCACTAATTATGCGTGCCGGAGCAGTAAAAATGCGACTACCACTTAACATAATTGAACAACAAACGGGTCATTATGAAAGTGAGTTTGGTTCAATGCCACTCGTCATAGACACGAAAAAAATGACGTTTACAAAACAAGCAATAAGCGGAGATTTCCATGTACAGTATGATTTACTAATGGGTGGGCAATCCGTTGGCAACTATACATTAGACATTACATTTACGGAGGTACAATGATGAACGCAGTAGAACAAGTACAACAAGCCATTAAAGCGGCAATTGCGCAGGCTGTTGAAAAAGCTGGCTTAGTAGAGGCTGGCACAGAGTTAAATATTCACCTTGAAACACCAAAGGATAAGGCAAATGGAGACTATGCGACAAATATCGCTATGCAATTAACGAAATTAGCTAAAAAACCACCTCGTGCGATTGCTGAAGCTATTTTAGAAAATCTTGACACAGCAGGTACAGTTATTGAGAAAATCGATATTGCTGGTCCTGGCTTTATGAATATTACTGTACGTAAAGATTTCCTAACAGATGTAGTAAAAGCAGTGCTTGAGCAAGGCGCTGACTATGGTCGTTCTAATGCTGGTGCAGGAGAAAAAGTTCAAGTTGAATTCGTATCTGCAAATCCAACTGGTGATCTACATTTAGGTCATGCGCGTGGAGCTTCAGTAGGGGATTCATTATGTAATGTGTTAGATATGGCAGGCTACAAAGTATCTCGTGAGTACTATATAAACGATGCGGGTAACCAAATTAATAACTTAGCTTATTCACTAGAAGCACGTTACAAGCAAGCTTTAGGATTAGACGCTCAGATGCCAGAGGATGGCTATCATGGTCCAGATATTATTGAAATTGCTGGTAAACTAGCGAGTGAGCATGGTGATACAATTTTAGCAAAATCTGATGAAGAACGTTTTGCATTCTTCCGTCAGCATGGTTTAGCGTTAGAATTAGACAAGTTAAAAACAGACCTTGCAAACTTCCGCGTAAACTTTGATGTGTGGTATTCTGAAACTTCACTATATGAAAACGGCAAAATTGAAGTAGCATTAGATAAACTGAAAGCAAATGGTCATGTATTTGAAGAAGACGGTGCTACTTGGTTCCGTTCGACAACATTTGGTGACGATAAAAACCGCGTGTTAATTAAAAATGATGGGTCTTTCACGTATTTAACTCCGGATATCGCATACCATGAGGATAAAATTGTACGTGGCTTCGATAAATTAATTAATATTTGGGGAGCTGACCACCACGGCTATATTCCACGTATGAAAGCTGCTATTCAGGCACTTGGTTATGATCGTGAGACGCTTGAAGTAGAGATCATCCAAATGGTTCAGCTTTATAAAAACGGTGAGAAATTCAAGATGTCTAAACGTACAGGGAACGCTGTTACAATGCGTGAGCTTGTAGAAGAGGTAGGCCTAGACGCAGTACGTTATTTCTTCGTGAAAACTGCAGGCGATTCTCATATGGACTTTGACTTAGACCTTGCAGTATCTCAATCAAATGAAAACCCAGTGTATTATGCACAATATGCACATGCACGTATTTCATCTATTTTACGTTCAGCAAATGAGCAAGGCTTTGCTGCTTCAAGTGACAATTTAAGCTTGTTAGTTGCTGAAAAAGAGATCGATTTACTGAAAAAAGTGGGCGATTTCCCGAAAATGGTAGCCGATGCTGCGAATCACCGTACACCGCACCGTATCGCCAACTATATTCAAGAAACGGCAGCTGCATTCCACAGCTTCTATAACGCTGAAAAAGTGTTAGATGCTTCAAATAAAGAGCTAACAGAGGCGCGTTTAGCCCTTATTACGGCTGTTCGTACAACAATTGCCAACGCACTACGTTTAATCGGCGTATCTGCACCAGAAAAAATGTAATAAAAGTCTTTCTAGCCCCCGGCACGACATTGTGCCGGGGGTTTTTTGTATCTTAGGTAGCAAGAGCGGTTGAAGCGACGGAAAGAATCATTAAAGAGACGGATAGAACCGCCGAAGTCATGGATAGAACGGTCAAAGTGAGGATGGCCCCGCCAAAGTGAGGATAGAGCAGCCAAAGTCGTGGATAGGACGGTCAAAGTGATGGATAGAGCCGCCAAAGTCGTGGATAGAACGGTCAGAGTCGTGGATAGAGCCGCCAAAGTCGTGGATAGAACGGTCAAAGTCGTGGATAGAGTAGCCAAAGTCGTGGATAGAACAGGCAAAATGATGGATAGAACCGCCAAAGTGAAGGAAAGAACCACCAGAGCGACGGAACAAGCTGCCGAAGCGATGGAACAAATCATCAAAGCGACGGGACGAATCCGAAGCGATGGATAGAATCGCCAAAGTGAAGGAAAGAATCACCAGAGCGACGGAACAAATCATCAAAGCGACGGAACGAATCCTAAGCGACGGATAGAATCGCCAAAGTGAAGGAAAGAATCACCAGAGCGACGGAACAAGCCGCCGAAGCGACGGAACAAATCATCAAAGCGACGGAACGGGTCCGAAGCGACGGAAAGAATCAGCAAAGCGACCGAACGTATCCGAAGTGAAGGAAAGAATCGTCAGAGCGACGGATAGAACCGGCGAAGTGACGGAAAGAATCGTCGGAGCGACGGAAAGAATCCGAAGTGACGGAAAGAATCGTCAGAGCGACGGAAAGAACCGGCGAAGTGACGGTAAGAATCGTCGAAGCGACGGAACGCCCCGCCAGAGCGACGGAAAGAATCTGAAGTGACGGAAAGAATCGTCAGAGCGACGGAAAGAGCCGGCGAAGTGACGGAAAGAATCGCCAGGGCGACGGAAAGAATCCGAAGTGACGGATAGAACCGTCAAAGCAACGGAAAGAATCGTCGAAGCGACGGAAAGAATCCGAAGTGACGGAAAGAATCGTCAGAGCGAAGGAAAGAGCCGGCGAAGTGACGGAAAGGATCGTCGGAGCGACGGAAAGAATCCGAAGCGACGGAAAGAGCCGGCGAAGTGACGGAAAGAATCGTCGGAGCGACGGAAAGAATCCGAAGTGACGGAAAGAACCGTTAAAGCGACGGAAAGAACCGGCGAAGTGACGGAAAGAATCGTCGAAGCGACGGAACGCCCCACCAGAGCGACGGAAAGAATCCGAAGTGACGGAAAGAATCGTCAGAGCGACGGAAAGCGCCGGCGAAGCGACGGAAAGAATCGTCAGAGCGACGGAAAGAGCCGGCGAAGTGACGGAAAGAATCGCCAGGGCGACGGAAAGAATCCGAAGTGACGGAAAGAACCGTCAAAGCGACGGATAGAACCGGCGAAGTGACGGAAAGAATCGTCGAAGCGACGGAACGAATCCGAAGTGACGGAAAGAATCGCCAGAGCGACGGAACGCCCCGCCAGAGCGACGGAAAGAATCTGAAGTGACGGAAAGAATCGTTGGAGCGACGGAAAGAATCGCTAGGGCGACGGAAAGAATCCGAAGTGACGGAAAGAACCGTCAAAGCGACGGATAGAACCGGCGAAGTGATGGAAAGAATCGTCGAAGCGACGGAAAGAATCCGAAGTGACGGAAAGAATCGTCAGAGCGACGGATAGAACCGTCAAAGTGACGGAAAGAATCGTCGAAGCGACGGAAAGAATCCGAAGTGACGGAAAGAATCGTCAGAGTGACGGAAAGAGCCGGCGAAGTGACGGAAAGAATCGTCGGAGCGACGGAAAGAACCACCAGAGCGACGGAACAAGCTGCCGAAGCGACGGAACGAATCATCAAAGCGACGGAACGAATCATCAAAGCGACGGAACGAATCATCAAAGCGACGGAAAGAATCGCCAGAGCGACGGTAAGAATCTTGAAGCGTGGATAGAACCGCCAAAATGACGGATAGAACAGGCAAAATGATGGATAGAACCGCCAAAATGACGGATAGAACAGGCAAAATGATGGATAGAACCGCCAAAATGATGGATAGAACAGGCAAAATGACGGAACGAATCAACAGAGCGACGGAACGCCCCACCAAAGCGATGGATAGAACCAGCAAACTGAAGAACAGCTCCATCGAAACATCCCCATTCATCTCCTTAAATCAATAATTTTCTTAAAGATTCAGAAATCTTGTTGAAGTTTACGTTAGCGTCAATGATATACTGATGGAAAATGTGAAGGGGGAGATGAAGTTGAAGACGATTCAAGAAGTGGCTAAGCAGTTTAATGTTTCAACACGGACAATTCGTTATTATGAGGAGCTTGGGCTGCTTAATCCCAATCGTTCATCTACTAATCAACGAACCTTTTCAAAAAAAGAATTGGCGAAGCTTAAGCTTATTTTTCGGGGAAAGCGTTACGGTTTTTCACTTGAGGAGATTAAGGAGATGGTATTGCTGTTTGATTTTGACCGCACAGGCATTCAGCAATTGGAGCGTACGGTCGAATATGGGGAACAAAAAATTCAAGAAATAGATAGCAAAATAGCAGAGCTTGCACAAATGAAAAATGAGTTACAGCAATTGCAAGGTGTGTTTACTAAAAAATTAGCGACTTTAAAGGGAGAGATGTACGATGAATAGTTCGAATTTGTTAGCACGAAATGCGCGCAAGTATCCTTTGAGCGAAGCGGTTGTTTGTCAAGGCAGACGAGTGACCTATCGTGATTTGGATGAGCAAGTGACACATTTTAGTCATGCTTTATTAGAGCAAGGTGTACGACAAGGCGATAAAGTCATCATTTTTATGCCAAATGTTGTAGAGTTTGTTGTTAGCTATTTTGCAATACAGCGCATTGGAGCTATTGTCGTTCCAGTAAATGCGAAATTTACGCTGCAAGAGGTCGAATATGTAGCGCAGCATGCAGACGCTAAAGCTATTCTAGTTCATGAAGCAATTTTTGCGGCAGTCGAAAACATCACGGTCGTTCCTTTAAAAATCAAAACAGGACAAGAGCATGCTGGTTGGCTAAATTATGAAACACTTCTTCAACATACAAGCGTTCAAACAATTGATTGTCAGTTGAATGAAGATGATGTCTCGACGATTTTATATACATCGGGTACAACGGGAAAACCAAAGGGTGTGTTGTTTAGCTATCGCAATATTTTAACTGTAGCACAAATGATTGCAGTAGAAATGGAAGTAAAGCCTGAAAGCCGAATCCTTCTCATGATGCCGTTGACGCATTCAGCTCCGCTACATTTATTTTTTATGGCAGGCGTACTTGTAGGCTCAACAAATGTGCTAACACCAACATTTACACCTGATTTGTGTATTGATTCAATCGAGCAGGAAAGGACAACGCATTTCTTTGGTGCACCTGTCGCCTATTTGCTAACTGCTCAAATGCCGAGATTGCAAACAGCAGATTTATCTTCGATGAAATGGTGGATTTATGGAGGTGCGCCGTTATCACAAAACGAAATTCGCTTGATAGAAAAGGCTTTCCGAACAGCTCATTTAACTTGTGTTTATGGTTTGACGGAGGCTGGTCCAAGCGGTTCGTTATTGTTTGGTAGGGAGCATGAAACGAAGGCGGGGAGTATTGGTCAGCGTGCACCACTTGGCACGGAGCTGCGTATTATCAACGACAATGGAGAAGATGTCGGCGTTGGTGAAGTTGGAGAGATTGTGTTATTTGGTGAAGGCAATATGTTGGGCTATTACAAGGATGACATCGCAACAAAGGCTGCATTTATAGATGGTTGGCTTAAAACAGGAGATTTAGCGCGTATGGATGAGGACGGATATATTTGGATTGTTGATCGTAAAAAAGATGTTATTATTTCAGGCGGTGTTAATATTTATCCGAAGGAAATAGAAGATAGTATGTTAAGCTATGACGGGATTTTTGAGGTAGCTGTAATAGGTGTTCCGCATCCACAATGGGGAGAAACGGTGAAGGCCGTCTATGCTTCTAAAAAGGCAATTGCTGAAAATGATCTTATAAATTATTTAGAGGAGCGTCTTGCTAAATATAAAATACCACGCCTCTTTGAACAAATGGAAGCGCTACCACGAAATGCAGCAGGCAAAATATTAAAACAATCTTTGAAGGGACAAGAGGTGAGATAGCATGAAGGTTTTACAGCAGGAAGAAATGAAAACAACGAATTTTTTTAAAGATGAGGATACACTTCATAAGATTTTAGAAATGATGCTAGATCAAGAGTTTGCAGAATATGCAACACGCGAGCTAACAGATTTCGGAGGGCTCTGTGCTGGAGATATTGATGTGAGAGCGAAACATACGGATAGAGAGGGTGAACCTCGCTTACAAAGGTATAACGCATATGGTGAAGAAGTGTCAGAGGTCTGGGTTAATGATGGCTATAAAAAAACGATTGAAGAGACATACAATACCGGTATTGTTGGCTATGTGCATAAGGATATTCCGCAATTAGGTAGAAAGGGCAATTATGTGTATAGCTTTGCTCAAGGCTATTTACTGTCCCATACTGAGCCAGGCTTTTACTGTCCTGTTACTTTAACAATGGCAACGGCTTATTTACTCGATCATTATGCAAGTGATGAGGTGAAGGAGCGCTTTTTACCACATGTCTGTGCAACAGGAGATACCGAGTTATATGAGGGAGCTACATTTTTAACGGAGCGTCAAGGTGGTTCTGATGTTGGTGCGAATGTTGTAGAGGCGAGAAAAGACGGCAACCAGTATCGTTTATTTGGTGAGAAATATTTCGCATCTAACGCAGGAATGTGTGGAGTAGCGATGGTATTGGCCCGTATGGAGGGGGCACAGACAGGCTCAAAAGGCTTAACATTATTTGCGGTTCCATGGCGGAATGAGGATGGCACTGTGAACAACCTCCGCATTCGACGTTTAAAGGATAAACTTGGTGTTCGAGCAGTGCCTTCTGGTGAGGTGGAATTTGATGGCGCACTAGCTTATGTTGTCGGTGAGCCGAATAAAGGGATTTATTATATGCTGGAGGCACTTAATTTATCAAGAATTTGCAATGCTGTTGCTTCTATTGGCATTATGCGTCGCGGTTATCTAGAGGCGAAGCACTATGTAACCAATCGTCATGCATTCGGTAAGCCTTTAACGCAATATCCTATGATTCAGGATACATTAGGGAAATTTGCTGCCAAGCTTCATGTAGAAGTTGCCACTGTTTTTGATGTTATTCAGCTGTACGATAAAGTAACAAGTGGACAGGGCAATGAACAGGACATCATTATGAATCGCTTGTATATTGCGATCATGAAAAAAGAAACGGCAGAGCAAGCGGTACATTATGCTAGTGAAGCGATTGAATTGCACGGAGGGAATGGTTATATTGAGGATTTTGTTACACCTCGCTTATTAAGAGATGCACAGGTGCTGACTGTGTGGGAAGGAACTGCCAATATTTTAGCATTAGAGCTCATTCGTTTAGTAGATAAGTTTCATGCGCATGAATTATTTGTTCGTATCATGGAGGAACGTCTAGAAAAACTAGCTGACAGTCTATTAGTAGCAATTGTAGCAGAACAATTAGTAAAACTAGACTTGACTTTGCAAACATTTAGTCGTTTGGATGAAGCAACGAAAACGTTCGATGCAAAAAAGGTTGCAGAAAAAATGGCACATATATATGAAAGTGTTGTAGCAGTCGAATGGGCACATAGATTCGGCGGTAAATATGAAAAGCTAGCAGATATTTATTTAGAGAGCACATGGTCATTGCGAGAAATTGGTGCGCCAATGAAAACCGTTCAGTATTTTTTAGATATAGTCTAATAGATTAGAGTCTGGGATATAGCAAAATTTAAAAAAATCACATAAGAAAAGCGCGAGAAATCAACGTTTCTAAAATTGATTTCTTGCGCTTTTTAAGGTATTGACCAGTTTTATCCCAGCCTCTTTTTTTTTCATGTATAATTATATCAACTGAAAATTATAAAGGTTCTTTACTTATGTAAAGTGAAAAGGGAAATCGGTGTTATTCCGATGCGGTCCCGCCACTGTATGTGTGAGTTTTTTCAATCTGCGCCACTGAAAATTTCGGGAAGGCTTGAAAAAGCGAATGAAGCACGAGCCAGGAGACCTGCCTTTATAGAAAACACGTTGCGGCCTACGAGGATAGGGTGGTGGATTTTGTATACGTATTTTTGTGCAAATTTGATCCCCTCATCTTTTTTGGATGAGGGGTATTTGTTTTGTAAGATGGATGTCGATAAATTCTCAATATTAGGCGATTTCAAGCCAAAATGTATCGATCAATCAGAAGAACAAGTCGTTGAATATAGGCACAGATAGACTAAGGGGGAGAGCCTTTAAATGAGTAGAACGATTATAGCCTATGTAACAGCAATTACGCTTCTAATTATTAGCATCTGGTGTGGCGTAGCGATAGGCTCAGTTCATATTCCACTAGAAGTATTGTGGAATAAGGCGGCTGATGAGACAGCTGCCAATATTTTATGGAAAATTCGTTTACCTAGAGTCCTGTTGGCGGGACTTGTCGGAGCATCTCTTGCCATTGCAGGGGCAGCTTTTCAAGGCTTACTAAAAAATCCTTTGGCAGATCCTTATACGTTAGGTGTTTCCTCTGGTGCATCAGTTGGCGCAGTGATGACGATTTTCTTTAGTATATCAATCCCGGTAGTAGGCCATTATGCATTACCAATCTTCAGTATGATAGGTGCAATATTTACGATGGTAGCTGTCATGGGCTTTGCTAGAATAGTAGACCGCTCACTAAAAATGGAGACTCTTATTTTAACAGGGATCATCTTTAGTTCATTTTTAGGTTCCTTAATTTCCTTAATGATTGCATTATCTGGTGAGGAGCTACGACAAGTTATGGGATGGTTGCTCGGCTCAGTATCGATGCGAGGTTGGCCTTTTGTTCAAATGATTATTCCGTTTGTGATCATTGGCTCAATTATGCTTTGGACACAAAGACGCGAGTTAAATGTTTTGTTATATGGAGAGGAACGCGCGAAACATTTAGGTGTTCATGTTAAGCGTAGTAAATATATAATTTTGGTAGGCGGGTCAATGTTGACAGGAGCAGCTGTAGCAGTTTCTGGTACGATTGGTTTTGTTGGCTTAGTTGTACCCCATATGACGCGGATGCTTTGGGGTTCAGATCATCGTCATTTATTGCCATTATCATTTTTAAATGGGGCAACTTTGCTCATTATTTGTGATTTAATAGCACGAACAATTATTATGCCAAGAGAGCTACCAATTGGCGTAATTACTGCATTTATTGGGGCGCCCGTTTTTTCTTATATTTTTTATAAGCAACGTAGAAGCAAGGGGGGACGGGCATGATTGTTGTTGAACATCTTTCTGGTGGCTATGAAGATGTGCCGATCGTTCAGGATATAAGTTTTTCCGTTGAAAAAGGAAAAGTACTAGGGATTTTAGGACCGAATGGTAGTGGGAAATCCACACTATTAAAAGTAATGAGTGGCATACTGCCAGCAACTGCAGGCACTATAGTAGTAGACGGTAAAAATATTAGCGCTTATAATGCACGTGCGTTGGCAAAAAAAATGGCAGTGCTACCACAATTACATGCGAATGCCTTTTCAAACAGTGTACGTGAGGCGGTATCACTTGGACGTTATCCCCATCAAACAGGCTTCTTTTCAAGTTGGACTGAACGAGATGAACAAGCAATCCAACATGCAATGCTGCAAACAGGTGTGAAACGTTATGAACAGACATCGATGGAATTTTTGTCAGGCGGGGAACAACAAAGAGTTTTTGTAGCCCAGGCTCTTGCCCAAACGGCGGAAATATTACTGCTAGATGAGCCAACGAACCATCTAGATATTGCCCATCAACGTCAAATTTTAGATATGGTACGAAAGGAAGCAATTGAATGCGGTTTAACCGTTATTATGGTACTACATGATATGAATTTAGCTTCCCTTTATTGTGATGAATTATTACTAATGGAAGGCGGAAGGATGCGAGCATTTGGAGCGCCACATGAAGTATTAATTGCTTCGCAAATTGAAGACGTCTATCATGCGCGAGTAGCAACTTATGCACATCCTGAAATTCCAAAGCCTCAAATTACAATGATGCCAGCCTCAGTCGAACATCAGCAACGTGCTGTCATCAAAAACGAAAATTTTACTGTTACGGAGCATTACATTCAGCTTCAATCAGAGTTGCCGTTAAAAACGGTTTCCTCAGCTGTACATAATCCAGGTATTGGTTGGTATGATTGCTTATTAAATCGCTCTGTACCAATAGATTATGTCATTAGTGATGTAAAGAAAGAGGTCGCTGAATTTTTACAAAAGGAGCATTTTTCACCTACCGGTACAGTCGTTATGTTAACAGCTGTTCCGACAAATCTTGTAGCTATAAATGAATTTAAAGCTTCCTTTGGTAGCATATTTGTTGCTGTTACAGCTGGAGTCGGCAATGCCGTTGATGTGTCACGTGCTCATGAAAGACAAGATGAACCATATATTGGTACTATAAATACATGGGTCATCATAAATGGTTGTTTATCAGAAGAAGCATTTTTCCAAGCAATGATGACAGCTAATGAGGCGAAAACAAAGGCATTGCAGTCAGAAGGTATTCGTGATGAGCTTAGTGGTACGATTGCAACAGGTACTGCTACCGATAGTTTATTAATTGCAGCGACACAAAAAGGGGAAGAGATGCAGTATGGTGGTCCAATTACAGCTGTAGGCAAGTTAATTGGTAAAGGTGTTTTTGAAACAACGGTGCAGGCAATAAAAAATTATCTTCATTCAGCAGAAACATCTGCTGAATGAAGATAATGCCTCCGGCGGATGTCACGGATTTTCAAAGGAATGAATATAAGGATGTTAGCCTAAAACCTTCGCATCCTGCGAAAACGGCTAACTGACCTGCGTCGTGCAGGCCTGGGCACAATTCAAAATCCGGACGCAATTACGCCAAGGCGAAATTGATAAAATAATTTTAGGAGATGAGAGAAATGAAGCTTTACACGAAAACAGGCGATACGGGGAAAACTAGTCTTATAGGTGGACGTGTCGACAAAGATAGCTTGCGCGTAGAGACATACGGGGCAATTGATGAGTTGAATTCTTTTATTGGCAAGGCAGTAAGTGAATTAGATCGTGAGCTATTCAAGGATATTCTAATTGATTTAGAAACGATTCAGCACGAACTTTTTGATGCAGGCGGCGACCTCGCTAATGTCATGAAGGAACGTCATTATAAGCTTGCAGAGCAGCCAATTGAAGTGTTAGAATCTCGGATTGATGCATTGTCAGATGAAGCGCCACCATTACAGCGCTTTATTTTACCAGGTGGTGCACCAGCAGCTGCAACCTTACACATTGCTCGCACAGTAGCGCGTCGAGCAGAGCGACAAATGGTAACGCTTATGAAGGAAATTGAAGACGTACCGACAATTGTGCAAAAGTATTTAAACCGTCTATCCGACTATTTATTTGCAGCTGCACGAGTTGTTAATTTTAGACTTAAAGTTGCGGATGTTGAATATATTCGAAGCGGTAATGTCTTTAAAAAATAGCCTGAAATTTATTTATGGCAAATTACGCTCATTAGCAAAACGTGTAGTTGATTTCCGTTCCGACTGGGCGCTTTGTTGCTGACGCTTCGCTTTCGCACAGATAAAACATTTGCCGCTGACGCTTCGCTTTCGCGCAGAGCAGAGCTTCCTGGGGGCGTCCGATGAGCCGCTTCGCTGCAGGGTCTCGGGGCAACAAATGTTTTCTGTGCGAAAGCGTAGTGCAAACGCAGCGTCAGCAACAGGATGTTGGTCACGAAGGCGTTATCACAGGGCGTGATGGTTTTAGCCTTCGTTCCTCTATCGCTGATCCCCGAGGAGTCGCCCAGTCTCCACTCCAATCAACTTATTTACATGGCATAGTTTTTATACAAATGTCATCTTAAACTTTTATTGAAAGAGCATATTAGTTTTAAAAAGAAACAGCTATTTTAAAATTTAGCGCATTGAAAAAGTCGATTTGTCATCAAAAACATGATGCAAATCGGCTTTTTTGATTTTCTATACCCAACAAAAAATAGATTTATAATATAAAAAAATGAAATTCTTTAGCTGTTTCATGTCCTTTTAAAAATTCAGGGTGGCTTTTTTTCTTGTAAAATGTAAGAATATAAAATTATCAGAAATATTTCCGTTTTATGTTGACTGAATGCTCACTCATTTATTAGAATAGGAATATAATGATGACGTACATTTACGTATGAGCTAGCGAATTCACCACAAAGAGAGAAAATTACGACAAACTAAAGGGGGGGACCAACCATGAGTCCATTAGTAATTGCAAATATTGTTCTAACAGTCGTGGTTGTGCTTTATGCAGGAGGATTGTTCTTCTATCTGTTAAAAACACGTTATAAGTTTGTGCAATTGGGGAAAAAAGTTGAGTTTGATGAAAGTGTCAAAGAACGTATTCGTTATATTATGGTCAATGTATTTGGCCAAAATAAACTATTAAAAGATCCAAAGAGTGGTTTAATTCACGTCATGTTCTTCTATGGATTTTTAATGGTGCAGCTAGGCGCTATTGATTTAATTTGGAAGGGGTTAGTACCTGGATCACATCTGCCACTTGGCATTTTCTATAGTGTCTTTACATTCTTCCAAGAGCTTGTGGTATTAATGATTTTAGTGGCGGTCGTGTGGGCATTTTACCGTCGCTATGTAGAAAAGCTAGTACGTCTAAAACGAGGCTGGAAAAATGGTCTTGTCTTAATTTTCATTGGTGGGTTAATGTTATCAACATTGCTTGCAAATGGTATGGGGTTAATTTGGCATGGTGAAGAACTAAGTTATACAGAGCCGGTTGCTTCTGGCATTGCAGCTATATTTAGCTTCCTACCAGCATCAGTAGCAGCTGTTGTTTTCTACGTGATGTGGTGGGCGCATTTATTAATTTTATTAACATTCTTAGTGTATGTACCACAATCGAAGCACTTCCACTTGATTGTAAGTCCAATCAATGTGTACATGAATCGTTTAGATCGTACAGGTACTCTAACACCAATCGACTTTGAAGCATTAGAAAATGCTGAAGATGAAGAGGATATTCCGGCAATTGGTGTTGGACGTATTCAAGACTTTACACAAAAACAAATGCTAGATTTATATTCTTGTGTAGAGTGTGGACGCTGTACAAATATGTGTCCAGCATCAGGAACAGGGAAAATGCTATCGCCGATGGATTTAATCGTGAAGCTGCGTGATCATTTAACGTTTACTGGTGCTGTTGTGACAAAGCAAAAACCTTGGGTACCTTATCAATTCTTTGCTAATACAAAGGGGAATCAGTTAGCGATGGCAGCTGGTGCTGAAGGCGCAGTCATTGAAGATATCTACAGCCCTTCTTTAATCGGCGATGTCATTACAGAAGAGGAGATTTGGGCATGTACGACTTGTCGTAACTGTGAAGATCAATGTCCTGTTATGAATGAGCATGTCGATAAAATTATTGACTTACGCCGTTACTTAACAATGACTGAAGGGAAAGTAAACCCTGATGCACAACGCGCGATGACAAACATCGAACGTCAAGGCAATCCTTGGGGCTTGAACCGTAAAGAAAAAGAAAATTGGCGTGACCTAGATCCAACAATTCATATTCCGACAGTGAAAGAGCTGAAAAAATCAGGCGAGGAAATGGAATATTTATTCTGGGTAGGCTCAATGGGTGCATTTGATAACCGCTCACAAAAAATTGCATTAGCATTCTGTCGCCTATTAAACGAGGCTGGCGTAAAGTTTGCGATTTTAGGAAATAAAGAGAAAAACTCAGGGGATACTCCTCGTCGTTTAGGAAATGAGTTTTTATTCCAAGAGCTTGCTACAGCGAATATTGATGAATTCGAGAAAAACGACGTAAAGAAAATTGTTACAATCGATCCGCATGCTTACAATATCTTTAAAAATGAATATCAAGACTTTGGCTGGAAGGGCGAGGTTTATCACCATACCGAGCTATTGAACGAATTGATTGATGAAAATCGTCTAGCGTTAAATTACGAAGTTCATGAAACAATTGTTTTCCACGATTCTTGTTATTTAGGCCGTTATAACGATGTCTATGATGCGCCACGAGAAATACTACGTGGTATTCCAGGTGTTAAGCTTGTGGAAATGGAGCGTAATCGCGAGACAGCAATGTGCTGTGGCGCAGGTGGCGGATTAATGTGGATGGAAGAGCATGTCGGCAACCGTATTAACGTAGCAAGAACAGAGCAAGCTTTAGCAACGGACGCATCAGTAATTTCTTCTGGATGTCCTTACTGTTTAACAATGCTTGAAGATGGCACAAAGGCAAAAGAGGTTGAGGATTCAATCGGTACATTCGATGTTGCAGAGTTATTAGAGCGTTCTGTGTTTGGTGAAAAGGTGAAAGCTGTTGAAATTTCAGTTGAAGAGGCAGCAGATGTAATGGCTGAAGAAGTAGTAGCTTCTGTAGAAAGTGTCGAACAAGACAAGAATGCAGAAACTAACGCAGAAAAATGATAGTTATTGCAGAAATATTTTAGTTATCTGAAAAATATAAATTGCACAATAAATAATTGTTTTGTAGAATAAGATTAAATGGAAATGGGAGTTGAAGTTGATACTCCCATTTTTCATCGCAAGAGGTCGAGCGAGCGTTCAGTCAACAAAAATGCTCTGATACTTCTTCTAGAACGTAAAACAAAAGGGGTGTTTTACTTGAATAGAGCTGTAATTTTAGCAGGAGCAAGAACTGCATTTGGTAAGTTTGGAGGTTCACTATCAGCATTAAACGCAAGTGATTTAGGTGCAATCGCCATAAAAGGGGCACTTGAGAAAGCGAAAATTTCGCCTGATGAAGTGGATGAAGTGATTTTAGGTTCTGTTTTACAAGGGGGACAGGGCCAAATTCCTTCAAGGCAAGCTGCAATAAAAGCAAATTTACCAATAGCGGTGAAAACAGAAACGATTAACAAGGTTTGTGCATCAGGAATGCGTGCTATAACACTAGCCGATCAGCTAATTCGATTAGGGGACGAAGAAGTGATTATCGCGGGTGGTATGGAGTCAATGTCCAATGCACCGTATTATCTACAAAATGGTCGAACAGGCTTACGCATGGGCGATTCAACAATGGTGGATGGCATGCTATATGATGGCTTAACATGTGCCTTTGATAAGGCAAGACCACATATGGGAATCTACGGTAATACGACAGCGAACGAATTTTCTTTAAGCCGTGAGGAGCAGGATGCATGGTCTGTTCGTAGCCATGAACGTGCACTTGCAGCAATTGACAAAGGTTATTTTGCTGAGGAAGTTGTGCCTGTGGAAATTCCGCAACGTAAGGGAGAACCGCTTCAAGTCGATACAGATGAGGCACCAAGAGCGGGTACATCAATGGAGGTACTGGCAAAGCTCAAGCCAGCCTTTGACAAGGACGGAACGATAACAGCAGGTAACGCACCTGGCGTTAACGACGGTGCATGTGCCTTAGTAGTAATGAGTGAGGAACGTGCAACGCGTGAAGGTAGAGAGCCACTTGCGGTTATTATCGGCCATGAAGAGCTTGCTATTGAGCCAGAAAACTTCCCACAAACACCAGGGCTTGTTATTAACAAATTACTGAAAAAGACGGGTAAATCATTAGCGGACATTGATGTCATCGAAATCAATGAAGCCTTTGCGGCAGTAGCTCTAGTGAGCAAGCAACTGGCAGATTTAGATGCTGAAAAGGTCAATGTGAACGGCGGTGCAGTTGCATTAGGTCATCCAATTGGAGCATCTGGAGCACGCATTATTTTAACACTTGCACATGAATTAAAACGTCGTGGCGGTGGTATCGGAATTGCTGCTATCTGCTCAGGTGGAGGGCAAGGCGATGCGATTATGATCGAAGTACCGAAAACAGGGGGACACGAATGATGGGAATTCAAAAGGTAATGGTTATTGGTGCTGGACAAATGGGCTCTGGCATTGCACAAGTTTGTGCACAAGCTGGCTATGATGTCAAATTGAACGATATGAAACAAGAATTTTTCGAGCGCGGTTTAGGCGTGATGACGAAAAACCTGACACGTGATGTCGAAAAGGGTCGTAAAACTGAGGATGAGAAGGCGGCTATTCTAGGTCGCATTAGTATGTCACTAGATTTACAGGATGCTAGTGATGTAGATATTATCATCGAGGCCGCAGTGGAAAATATGGAAGTGAAGCAATCCATCTTTAAGCAAATTGATCAGATTGCACCAGCACATGCCATTTTAGCTACGAATACATCATCTTTACCAATTACGGAAATTGCAGCTGTCACAAATCGTCCAGAGCAAGTGATCGGTATGCACTTTATGAATCCGGTACCTGTGATGAAGCTAGTAGAGATTATTAGAGGATTGGCCACAAGCGATGAAGTCTACAAAGCTGTTGAAGACATGACAGTAAAATTATCGAAAACACCAGTGGAAGTAAATGACTTCCCGGGCTTTATTTCAAATCGTATTTTACTACCTATGATCAATGAAGCAATCTATGCACTGTATGAGGGTGTAGCATCGAAGGAAGCCATTGATGATGTGATGAAGCTCGGTATGAATCATCCAATGGGACCTTTAACTTTAGCGGACTTTATTGGTCTTGATACATGTCTATCCATAATGGAGATTTTACATGAGGGCCTAGGTGATAGTAAGTACAGACCTTGTCCATTGCTTCGTAAATATGTAGCAGCAGGCTGGTTAGGTAAAAAATCTGGAAGAGGCTTTTACGTTTACGAATAATCCTATGGGGATGGGGCGATTCAAGCGAAATGGAATGTTACGAGACAACATTTAGGGGTGACATAATAGATGCATTTACGATTTACAGATGAACAAATAATGATGCGAGATATGGTCCGAAGTTTTGCTCAGGAAAAGATTGAACCGTGGGTAGAGCGTATGGAAGCAGGGGAGTTTCCACGTGAGCTCCTTGCGCAAATGGGAGAATTAGGTTTAATGGGGATAACAACCCCAGAAGAATTAGGCGGCTCTGCGATGGATTTTACATCGTACATAATTGCTATAAATGAACTATCGAAAGTTAGTGCAGTAATGGGTGTTATTTTATCTGTGCATACTTCGGTTGGAACAAACCCTATTATATATTTTGGCAACGATGAACAGAAGAAACGTTATGTTCCGAAGCTTGCTGCCGGGGAATATTTAGGGGCATTTTGTTTAACAGAGCCTAGTGCTGGCTCGGACGCTGGATCACTGCCATCAAAAGCGGTACGAGACGGGGATGATTATGTTATCAATGGCTCCAAGGTGTTTATTACAAATGGTGGAGAAGCAGATGTTTATATTGTCTTTGCCTCAACGAATCCTGCTGCTAAAACACGTGGTATTTCAGCATTTATTGTTGAAAAGGGCACACCGGGTTTAATCATAGGGAAAGATGAACATAAAATGGGCTTACACGGTTCACGTACAGTCCAATTAACATTTGATAACTGTCGTATTCCAGCTGCAAACCTTCTTGGGGAGGAAGGGGAAGGCTTTAAAATTGCAATGGCCAACTTAGATGTTGGACGTATTGGCATTGCTGCGCAATCTTTAGGCATTGCTGAAGCAGCGTTAGAAGCAGCTACTGCTTATGCCAAAGAGCGTGTACAATTTGGCAAACCTATTGCTGCACAACAAGGGGTTGGCTTCAAGCTTGCTGATATGGCGACTGCTGTAGAATCAGCAAAATTACTAGTATATCGTGCAGCAGATTTACGTTCAAAAGGGTTGCCGTGTGGAGCGGAGGCATCCATGGCAAAACTCTTTGCCTCACGCACAGCAGTGCAAACGGCAATAGAAGCGGTACAGATTTTTGGTGGCTACGGCTATACAGAAGACTATCCCGTAGAGCGCTATTTCCGAGATGCAAAGGTGACAGAAATATACGAGGGTACAAGTGAGATTCAAAAACTAGTCATTAGTAAACATTTACTTAAATAAGATCTGAAGTTATGTTGCAATGTTGATTTTTCAAGGATGATGTCGATCGTTATAAGAAAACGCTCGGGTAACCCGGAGAACTGATCAGGTAACCAAGAGATCTGCTCAGTTTCCCGAGGCAGAGCGCAGAAACATGATCGAATATCAAAATTAACAATTTAGCAATAACAGAGTCTAACTAAAAAGGGGAAATGGACAATGAACTTTCAATTAACAGAAGAGCATGAGCAATTACGTGAAATGATTCGTGATTTTGCTATTAATGAAGTAGCACCGACAGCAGCAGAACGTGATGAGAATGAAGAGTTTGATCGTGCAATTTTCGATAAAATGGCGGAGCTAGGCTTAACAGGTATTCCTTGGCCAGAAGAATACGGTGGTGCAGGCTTTGATTATCTTGCGTATGTTATTGCTGTGGAAGAATTATCACGTGTATGTGCTTCAACGGGGGTAACATTATCAGCACATACTTCGCTTGCGGGTTGGCCAATCTTTAAATTTGGTAATGAGGAACAAAAACAAAAATATCTTCGTCCAATGGCAGAAGGCAAACATATTGGTGCATATGGCTTAACAGAGGCAGGATCAGGCTCTGATGCTGGTGGCATGAAAACATATGCAAAACGTGATGGCGATGATTATATTTTAAACGGCGCGAAAATCTTCATTACCAATGGTGGAGTAGCAGATACATATGTTGTATTTGCAGTAACAGATCCAGAAGCTAAACATGGCACATCTGCTTTTATCGTTGAAGCTGGCTTTGAAGGTTTCTCGGTAGGGAAGAAGGAGAAAAAACTAGGAATTCGTTCATCTCCTACAACTGAAATTATTTTTGATAACTGTCGCGTTCCAAAAGAAAACCTGCTTGGAGCTGAGGGAGAAGGCTTCAAAATTGCGATGACAACACTTGATGGAGGACGTAACGGTATTGCGGCTCAAGCTGTAGGGATTGCACAAGGAGCATTAGATGCAGCGGTTGAGTATGGGAAAGAACGTGTGCAATTTGGTAAGCCGATTACTGCCAACCAAGGTGTATCTTTTAAATTAGCGGATATGGCAACTCACATTGAAGCATCTCGACTGCTAACATACCAAGCGGCTTGGTTAGAATCAAATAACCTACCTTATGGTAAGGCATCTGCAATGGCGAAATTAATGGCTGGCGATACTGCGATGAATGCAACGACTGAGGCGGTTCAAATCTTTGGTGGATATGGTTATACAAAAGATTATCCAGTTGAGCGTTTCATGCGTGATGCAAAAATTACACAAATTTACGAAGGTACACAAGAGATTCAACGTCTTGTTATCTCTCGTATGTTGACAAAATAACGTATGACAGAAAAAGATAAAAGACCCCAAGTACAGTCAACGGTAAAAGATGAAAATCTCATCGCCATTCGTCGAGAACAAATGATAGAGGGAGCCATTAAATTATTTAAAGAAAAAGGTTTTCATCGTGCCACGACGAGAGAAATCGCAAAAGCTGCAGGTTTTAGTATCGGAACATTATATGAGTATATTCGTACGAAAGAAGATGTCCTTTACCTTGTATGTGATAGTATTTATCACCATGCGATGGAGAGACTTTCAAGTTATGAGATTAAGGCAGGAACTATAGAAGAGTTAAAAGAAATGATTCGAGAGTATTTCTTGCAAATTGATAGTATGGTTGATGAGCTAACAATCATGTATCAGGAAACTAAAACATTGTCAAAAGAAGCGCAGCGTTATGTATTTAGTAAGGAATTTGAAATGGTTGCTACTTTTGAGCGATTACTAAAACGCTGTGTGCAGTCAGGTGAAATAACGATGACGGATCAACAAATCCATTTGGCAGCAAATAATTTAGTTGTTTCTGGACAAAGCTGGGCATTCCGTAAATGGGCGCTCCATCGTCAACACTCTATTGATGAATTTATTGAAATGCAAACAACATTGTTTATTTCAGGCATAAAGGGGTTCTAATAAGTTCCGTTAAGGGGTTGTCGGTAATTGCATAGAGCGACATTGCAATTACCGACTTTTTTTATGAATTGTAATAGGAAGTTGTTCCATAACACAAAGGTGTAATTGATTAAGGGGAGAAAGTGGGGATTTCATATGACAAAGGTAGAAGTATATCGTCCAAAAAATCACGTACGTTTTGTTACAGCATCGAGTCTTTTTGATGGGCATGATGCTTCAGTCAACATTATGCGACGAATTTTGCAATCGAGCGGAGTAGAGGTAATCCATTTAGGACATAATCGCTCGGTGGAAGAAGTGGTAAATGCTGCGATTCAAGAGGATGCTCAAGGTATTGCTGTGTCTTCTTATCAAGGTGGACATATGGAATACTTTAAATATATGTATGATTTACTGCGTGAAAAAGGAGCGCCACATATTAAAATTTATGGTGGCGGTGGTGGTGTTATTTTACCACGTGAAATTAAAGAGCTGCATGCATATGGGATTGCAGGGATTTTCTCTCCAGAGGATGGCCGTGTCTTAGGCTTACAAGGGATGATTAATGAAAAAATTAAAGGGACTGATTTCCCAACTGCAACGGGTAACTATCTAGAAAAGCTCGATGCTTTATCGACAGAAACACCAGAAATTTTAGCGAATTTAATAACTGCTGCAGAGTCAAATGATGATGGTGAAACGAAAAAGATGCTAGAAGAAGCTCGTAAACACTCAAAAGGGACACCGGTATTAGGTATTACAGGAACTGGTGGTGCGGGTAAATCTTCCTTAACAGATGAATTAATTCGTCGTTTCTTGAAAGAATTTCCGGATAAACGAGTGGCGATTCTTTCAGTCGATCCGACAAAGCAAAAAACAGGTGGGGCTTTACTTGGTGACCGAATTCGCATGAATGCGATTTTCAATAATCGAGTATATATGCGTAGTTTAGCAACCCGCGGATCTCGAACAGAGCTTACTGCTTCTATTGGAGACGTGCTAGATGTAGTGAAAGTAGTGGGCTATGATTTAATCATCGTAGAAACGAGCGGTATTGGTCAAGGTGATGCAGAAATTACAAAGTATACGGATTTATCCATGTACGTTATGACAAGTGAGTTTGGTGCGCCAACACAGCTTGAGAAAATTGACATGATTGATTTTGCGGATGTGATCGCCATCAATAAATTTGAACGTAAAGGCTCTGAGGATGCGCTACGCCAAGTGCAGAAGCAATACCAACGTTCGCGAGAGCTTTGGGATGAATCACTTGATAATATGCCTGTTTACGGTACAATCGCAAGTCAATTTAATGATAAAGGAACGAATGCTTTATTTGCAGCATTAGTAAATATCATTAATACGAATACAGGAAGTAATTGGGAAACTGGCTATGAGCAATTTGCGAAAACCCAAAAGCAGGATGTGATTATTCCAAACGATCGCCGTTATTATTTACGAGAAATTACAGATACTGTGCGTGGCTATCACAAAAAATCAGAGCAGCAAGTAGAATTTGCTCGCCGTCTATTCCAATTAGAGGGAGCGATTGCGGCGGTTAAGGAAAAAGCGCCAAATGATGCACTGATCGCATCTCTTACTTCTTTAGCAGAAGGTGTCAGAGATGAATTAACGGCTGAGTCCAAGCGTATTTTAGATAATTGGCAGGCTTTAAAAGAAGCCTATGCTGGAGACGAATTTGTCACGAAGGTTCGTGATAAGGAAATTCGTACGATTTTAAAGACAATAAGCCTTTCAGGTACAAAAATCCCTAAAGTTGCCTTGCCGAAATTCGTAGATTACGGTGAAATTTTACGTTGGGTTTATAGAGAAAATGTACCTGGTGAATTCCCTTATACTGCAGGGGTATTCCAATTTAAACGTGAAGGGGAAGATCCAAAGCGACAATTTGCTGGTGAGGGTACACCTGAGCGTACAAATAAACGATTCCATTATTTATCAAAGGATGATGATGCAAAACGTTTATCCACAGCATTTGATTCGGTGACGCTATACGGAGAGGACCCAGATTACCGACCAGATATTTATGGAAAAGTTGGAGAGTCAGGTGTATCCATTTGTACGCTAGAGGATATGAAAAAGCTTTATGCGGGCTTTGATTTATGTGCACCATCAACTTCAGTATCGATGACAATTAACGGTCCAGCACCGATTATTTTAGCGATGTTCATGAATTCGGCTATTGATCAGCAAGTGAAACTACATGAGAAAGAACTTGGTCGACCTTTGACAGTTGAAGAATTTATGGACACACGAGAGAAAACATTACAGGTTGTTCGTGGAACGGTGCAAGCAGATATTTTAAAAGAAGATCAAGGGCAAAATACATGTATTTTCTCAACAGAGTTTGCGTTACGTATGATGGGAGATATTCAGCAATACTTTATTGATCATAAAGTACGTAATTACTACTCAGTATCTATTTCTGGTTACCATATTGCCGAAGCTGGAGCCAACCCAATTTCACAGTTGGCCTTTACATTAGCAAATGGCTTTACGTATGTGGAATATTATTTAAGTCGTGGCATGAACATTGACGATTTTGCGCCAAATCTATCATTCTTCTTCTCTAACGGACTTGACCCAGAGTACACAGTTATTGGACGTGTAGCTCGTCGTATTTGGGCAGTTGTTATGCGTGATAAGTACGGCGCTAATGAACGTGCACAAAAATTAAAATATCATATCCAAACATCTGGACGTAGCTTGCATGCACAGGAAATTGATTTTAATGATATCCGCACAACGTTACAGGCATTAATGGCATTACAGGATAATTGTAATTCATTGCATACAAATGCATATGATGAGGCAATTACAACGCCTACAGAAGAATCTGTACGTCGTGCGATGGCAATTCAAATGATTATTACGAAGGAACATGGCTTAGCGAAAAACGAAAATCCATTACAAGGTGCGTTTATCGTAGAAGAGTTAACGGATCTTGTAGAAGAGGCGGTACTAGAAGAGTTTGATCGTATCAATGATCGTGGTGGCGTGCTAGGTGCAATGGAAACACAATATCAGCGCGGTAAGATTCAAGAGGAATCCATGTACTATGAAATGCTAAAACATTCAGGCGAGTTACCAATCATTGGTGTAAACACTTACTTAAATCCGAATCCACCTTCAGAGGATGAAATTGATAATATGGAAATTGCGCGAGCATCAACGGAAGAAAAAGAGACACAAATTCATAATTTACAGGCCTTCTGGAAGCAACATGAAAGTGAAGCGGAAGCGGCTATTGCTCGTTTACAACAAGTAGCTGTAAATAATGGCAATATTTTTGCGGAGCTTATGGAAACCGTAAAAGTAGCTAGCTTAGGGCAAATCACGAACGCTTTATATGAAGTAGGAGGACAATATCGTCGCAATATGTAAATTTTAAACGTGCATATCTTCTTACTGTATAACATTTATGCTATTTTATACAAAATGCTTCTGTATTTTTAAGTGTCTAGTCTTAGGATTAGGCACTTTTTTTTATTTCCGTTATAATAGAAATGTAAAAAAAGGGGAGGCGCGGTAGAGAATGAAATCAGTTATTCACTACATCATTATTTTAGCTTTAATGTTAGGAGTTATTTTCCTTTATGATAAGCAAATTGGCGCTGTTCCGATATTATTATTATCTGTCTATTTGTTTTACTTTGGGATAAAAAAAATGTGTGATATAAAAAACAGTAATTGAAGCTAGCAATGAGGATAAAACTTTGTATATAATGGGTATTATGCTTATGATATGGAAAGTTACTTTTGTGCGGCCTTTTTTGCTGCGCTCCGAAAATAAAGCAATATGTAATTTTAAAACGTCCATTGTGATGAGGGAAAGGAAGTGCACGAATGAATTTTCGTGAAATGACAAAGGAACAATTAGCGGAAGAATCGTTAATTAACTTAGCTTATGCAATTTTAAATGAAAAACGTGCCTCAGTGTCTTTTAATGACTTATTAACAATACTTCAAGAGCTTACAGGCTATAGTGATGAAGAAATGAAATCACGCCTACTACAATTTTATACAGATTTAAATGTAGAAGGTCGCTTCTTATTTAATCAGGAAGCTGGCTGGGGCTTACGTGAATGGTATAAAGTTGAACAAATTGAAGAAGAAACAGCACCTTCTGTTAAAACACATAAGAAAAAATCTAAAGCTGCCCTTGAGGATGAAGATGATTTAGATGAAGATTTAGAAGAAGAAGAGATTGACTTCGATGAAGATTATGAAGAATTCGTTGAAGGCGAAGATCTTGATGAAGATGAAGATGATGATAAAGAAGATATTGACTTTGAGGATGAAGAAGATTTAGAGGACATCGATGAGGAAATAGACGAAGACTTCATCGATGAAGATGAAGATGAAGATGAAGAAGAACTTGAAGAAGAGGATGAAAACTAATTTATTTCAGCAAATACCCGCTGAAATAAAGGAACTTAGTCTAAGAACGCCACGTCCTGTGGCAACGACTGAGTGACCAACATCGTGCAGGCCTAAGTGCAAAGCCGATTCCGGACAAGGCATAATTGATGATCATTACTCTTTGAATTTTCTTTCTTTTAACCTTGTAGTAAAAAATCTTGACTTCTATCGCGGTTACGTTTAATCTTTTACTTGGGCTCCTTAATTAAAGGAGAAAGACCGTGTATGTAATACGCTCCCCCTGCAAACCTATGCAGGAGGAGCGTTTTTTTATTGTTTTTAACTTTATTCAGTTGACTCTCCCAAGCTTATTGCAACAGAAATGAATATAAATGTTCCAAATCATTCATGATGTATAGTAATTGGTGTCTGAATAAATGTTGAAGCTTCTAAAAGGAAAGTAGAAAAGAGATAGAAACGATTACAGCTTCGAATCGACTACATTTTGTAGGCATTCTCGGCTTTTCTTATTTTAGGGATAAGAAATTTTTAGCCTATCGAGACATTTGCATCGTTGTGCGGTTAGCGTAGGACGTGAATGCACTTTTCTTACTAACAATTTCTAGAACAACATAAGGAGGAATTTTTTCATGACGAAGTATATTTTTGTAACAGGTGGGGTTGTGTCATCACTTGGAAAAGGGATTGTAGCAGCATCTCTAGGTCGTTTATTAAAAAATCGTGGATTAGAAGTAACGATTCAAAAATTTGACCCATATATCAATATTGACCCAGGTACAATGAGCCCTTATCAACATGGTGAGGTTTTCGTAACAGATGACGGCGCAGAAGCTGACTTAGACTTAGGTCACTACGAACGTTTCATTGATATTAACCTAGGAAAACATTCTACTGTAACTTCAGGCCGTGTTTATCAGTCTGTATTACAAAAAGAACGCCGTGGTGATTATAACGGTGGAACAGTACAAGTAATTCCTCACATTACTAATGAAATCAAAGATCGTATTCAACGAGCTGGTCGCGAAACAAATGCAGACGTTGTCATTACAGAAGTAGGCGGAACAGTAGGAGATATTGAGTCACTACCATTCCTTGAAGCAATTCGCCAAATGAAAACAAATTTAGGCCATAACAATGTGATGTATGTTCATTGTACGCTTATTCCTTATATTAAAGCTGCAGGTGAGCTAAAAACAAAGCCAACTCAGCATTCTGTAAAAGAATTACGTTCTTTAGGTATTCAACCAAATATTATCGTTGTGCGTACAGAGCAAGAAGTGCCTCAGGATATGAAAGAAAAATTAGCTTTATTCTGTGATGTTCAACCACACGAAATTATTGAATCTCGCGATGCAGAACATTTATATGAAGTACCATTAAATCTTCATGCGCAAGATATCGATGATATTGTTCTTGACCATTTTGGTATTGAAGCACCAGAGGCGGATATGGATGAGTGGCGTGAGCTTGTAGCAAAAGTGAAGAGCTTACCAAATAAACGAAAAGTAGCATTAGTAGGTAAATATGTAGAACTACAAGATGCTTACATTTCTGTTGTAGAGGCATTAAAACATGCAGGCTATGCATTTAATTCTGATATTGAAATTGACTGGATTAATGCAGAACATGTAGAGGCTGACAATGTTGCTGCTCTATTAAAAGGGGCAGACGCAATTTTAGTTCCTGGTGGCTTTGGTGATCGTGGAGTTGAAGGTAAAATTTTAGCGACACAATATGCTCGTGAAAACGATGTACCATTCTTAGGTATTTGCCTAGGTATGCAACTTGCGACAATAGAATTTGCTCGCAATGTACTTGGCTTAAAAGGTGCACATTCTACAGAGCTTGATGCAAATACAGAATATCCTATTATTGACTTCTTACCAGATCAAAACGACAGTGTAGACATTGGTGGTACATTACGTTTAGGTTTATATCCATGTAAGTTACAAGATGGCTCAAAGGCAGGCAAAGCATATGGTAAAGAGCTTGTTTATGAACGCCACCGCCATCGTTATGAATTTAACAATGAATATCGTGAAGCAATGGAAGCTGCAGGTCTTGTCTTCTCTGGTACAAGCCCTGATGGTAAATTAGTGGAAATTATCGAGTTACCAGAAAAGAATTTCTTCGTAGCATGCCAATTCCACCCTGAACTTGTATCACGTCCAAATCGTCCACAGCCATTGTTCCGTGATTTTATCGGAGCAACATTTAAATAATAAAAAAGAGTTGTCTCGCGCTGAGACAACTCTTTTTTTGCTTTTCGGCAAAACGAGGGGTTGATTTCCGTTCCGGCTGGGCGCTTTGTTGCTGTCGCTTCGCTTTCGCACAGATAAAACATTTGTCGCTGTCGCTTCGCTTTCGCGCAGATAAAACATTTGTCGCTGTCGCTTCGCTTTCGCGCAGATAAAACATTTGTCGCTGTCGCTTCGCTTTCGCGCAGATAAAACATTTGTTGCTGTCGCTTCGCTTTCGCACAGAGCAAAGCTTCCTGGGGGCGTCCGATGAGCCGCTTTTGTTGCTGCCGCTGCGTTAGCACTACGCTTTCGCACAGAAAACATCCGCTTCGCTGCAGGGTCTCGGGGCAACAGGATGTTGGTCACGAAGGCGTTATCACAGGACGTGATGGTTTTAGCCTTCGTTCCTCTATCGCTAATCCCCAAGGAGTCGCCCAGCCTCCACTCCAATCAACACTTCACATAGTAGGTCTCTTCTGGCAAGACACTTTAATATATTAAAATAAACTTCAGTAACAATGTTTAATAAGTGCGACAGCGGCAAATGTTTTCTGTGCGAAAGCGGAGCGACAGCAACAGCAGATTTACAATCGCGTCACTGTAAATTTATAAAATTTTATGCTTTTGTTGATTTGAATTGAAGGCTACTTGATGCTTGACCACAGGAAAGCTAGTAGCATGGAGCGGAAATCATCTTCATTTAAAGCGCCACAACATTCACAAGATTTCCTTGACCATTTTGATTTTCAACACTAAGAAAAAGAGTTGTCTCTAAACGCTGAGACAACTCTTTTTAGATCCTTTATAGCTCTTCGTCATCCAGACCAAGCATTTCATCATAAGAGATTTTTACGGCTTCATAAACAAAAAGGGCAGCAATAGCATGTGGCACAACTATGCGCTCTCCTAAATCGTTCGGTAATAAACCACCTCGTATGCGTGTAAAAATATACGTATACGCTAAATCTGCTAGTGGGTTTTCAGAATTTGCAGCTTCGCTAGCAACTGCTGCAAATGGAATAAAATTGTTACTGAGCTGTTGCGCTAAAGCTAATGCCTCTTCATCATGTGCACTTCTTGTAAAAATACATACACGATCAGCTTCCGTTATTACGGTATCCTTTGTCCACGGCACTAGCTTGGTAAAACGTTCAACTGCTTGACATGCATTTAACTCGACAACTTGCATCTCACCGAAGCATGCGAAATAGACATTTCCTTCGCCTATACCTGCTTGAGCAAGTAATCTTGCCGTTTCTTCAATAGCTTCCTCTTCATTTTGTGTTATTCTTTGAAATAACCCACTTAGTTGTGTTGTTAGTATTTTTGACATGGTCCCACCTCAATCAATATTATATGTTTGGGAAGAACATAAAGCAAAAGTAGTTAATTTATAATACTAGAAGGTATTAAGAAATTGAAGGAGAATAATACATAATATAGGAAGTTTTTTTGCAAGAATAATAACTAAAAAGGGCGGAATGAAATGTGAAACGAGTACTAATTGTCGATGATCAACCTGGAATTCGTTTGCTTTTAAATGAAGTGGTGAAAAAGGAAGGTTATAGTACATATTTAGCTGCAAATGGTATTGAAGCACTGCGATATGCAGAAGAGGGAATGGATTGTGTTCTATTAGACATGAAAATTCCAGGGATGGATGGCATTGAAATTTTAAAGCGCTTAAAAGAGAAGTGGCCACAACTCCCGGTATTTATGATGACTGCATATGGTGAACTAGATGTTGTGCAGGAAGCATTAGATTTAGGCGCAATTCGATATTTTACTAAGCCTTTTGATATTTTTGAAGTGCGTGATGAGGTTAATAAAACATTACAAGTTTAGATGAACAGGCAGTGGTCAACACCGCCTGTTTTTCATGGTTGTTATACGTATAGTAGAATTTTTTTATCGTTTCATTTTTACTTTGTTTCTAAATACCATATATATGTGGCATAAGTTTTACCAGATGTCATCTCCAACTTTTAATGAAGAGCCAAACATGTTAAAAAAGATAAACATTGCCGTTAGCTTTCGTGCAGAAAGCAGACGCTGTCGCTGCGTTGCACTTCGCTTTCGTGTAGAAAATAACAGCCCCTGCTTTTCAGGGGCTTGAACCTTCGTTGCGTTGCACTGCACTACGGTTTGCACTGTCGCTTCGCTTTCGCGTAACCTTCGTTACGTTTCACTGCACTACGGTTGACACTGCCGCTGGGTTGCACTTCGCTTTCGTGTAGAAAATAACAGCCCCTGCTTTTCAGGGGCTGAACCTTCGTTGCGTTGCACTGCACTACGGTTTGCACTGTCGCTTCGCTTTCGCGTAACCTTCGTTACGTTTCACTGCACTACGGTTGACACTG